>JBEKTJ010000059.1:0-34047 GCA_049516155.1 Bryobacteraceae bacterium | reverse complement strand
AACTGATCGCCGCAGGATGGGGCTACGCGCTCATCGACCCGGGAAGCATTCAACCGGACAATGGCGCAGGCCTTACGAAGGGAATCATCGGGCTTGCCAACAAGGGGCAGCCCCGCAAGCCGGAGGACTGGGGCGCGCTGCGGGCATGGGCGTGGGGCGCTTCCCGCGGCCTCGACTATCTGGAAACCGACAAGACCGTCGACGCACAACGCGTCGGCATCGAAGGTGTCTCTCGTTTTGGGAAGGCCGCGCTGGTGACCATGGCGTTTGATACCCGCTTTGCGGTGGTACTGGTGGGTTCCTCCGGTGAGGGAGGCGCCAAACCGCACAGGCGCAATTTTGGAGAGGCCGTGGAGAATCTCACAGGGTCCGGCGAGTACCACTGGATGGCCGGTAACTTCGTGAAGTACGGTGCGGCCGAGTCTTCCTTCGGCAGCAGGAATGCCGGCGACTTGCCGGTCGACTCTAACGAATTGATTGCGCTTTGCGCACCTCGGCTGACCTTCATCAGCTATGGAGTCCCCGAGAAGGGGGACGCCAAGTGGCTGGACCAGCAGGGAAGCTTCATGGCAACCGTGGCTGCGGGCGCTGTCTTCCGGCTCTTGGGCGCCAAGGACTTGGGAGTCACGGACGACTATCGCACCGCGAAGATGCCGCCGGTGAATAGGGGACTTCTCGACGGCCAACTAGCCTGGCGCCAACATGACGGCGGCCACACCGATGCGCCGAACTGGAAGTACTTCATTCCCTGGGCGGACAAGTTTCTCAACTATCGGGCACTCCCCTGGGAATTCCCGGCCGACCAGCCGGTCTTCCGCCGCGACCCAAACTCCCTGGTTGCGCACTCCCAGTTACTCGGGAAGGCGAAGCAGGGCGGGATCGAAGTCTACTTCGAAGGCGACTCCATCACACGACGATGGGGCGCCATCGACTATCCAGACCTGCTCGCCAATTGGAAACAGAATTTCCTGGGTTGGAACGCGGCCGATTTCGGATGGGGTGGCGACCAGACGCAGAACATCTTCTGGCGCTTGGAGAACGGCGAGTTGGACGCAGTCAACCCCAAAGTCGTCGTGCTGCTCGCCGGCACGAACAACCTCGGCGATGCATCGGCCCGCGGGGACGCTGCCGCGAGAGCGGACGACGTCACGCGCGGTTTGCGAGCTATTGTGCGGGCGATTCAAACGAAGGCGCCCGCGGCGACGATCGTGGTAATGGGGATCTTTCCGCGAAACGACAATATGGCCTTGATGCCCATTATCGACCGGATTAATGGCAATCTTTCGAGGTTGGCCGATGGCCGGCAGGTACGGTATCTGAACATCAACGACAAACTCGCCGACGGCGATGGCAGGCTGTTCGACGGGATGATGGACGCAAAAGACAAGCTCCATCCGACGATGAAGGCGTATCAGGTCTGGGCGGATGCGCTGAAACCGGTCCTCACGGAGTTGCTCGGTCCGCCCCAGGCCCTGGATCATGCCCCGCCGCCCACTGGCAATCCAAACGCAGAACGCTAACAACGGCGGATCGTTTTTCCTGCTGCCACTCCAATGCGCCTTGCATTCCGCCCCCCAACCGATTAGCATCACGTTAGTGGAGGGGCTTCCATGCCATCAACGAAAATGAGCCGCCGCGGGCTGTTCCGCTCGGGGGCCGCGCTGGCCGCCGCGGGCGTGTCCGCATCGATTCCGGAGCCGGTTTTGGCGGCGCCGGCGCATGCGCTGGAATTGGGCGGCAATCTGTACGAGTCGATTGGCGTGACGCCGATCGTGAACTGCCGCGGTACGTACACCATCATCACGGGATCGCAGACCCTGCCCGAGGTGAAGCGCGCCATGGAACAGGCTTCGCATGCCTACGTCCACATGGACGAGCTGATGGAGGCAGTGGGACAGCGCCTGGCGGAACTGACCAAGGCCGAATGGGGGATCGTCACCGCGGGATGCGCGGCGGCGCTGACGCACGCCACGTCCGCGTGCATATCCGGCGGCGATCCGGAGAAGATGCAGCGCGTGCCCAATTTGACCGGCTTGAAGAACGAAGTGGTCGTGCCGCGCTATTCGCGCAACGAATACGACCACGCCGTGCGCATGCTAGGCGTGAAGATGGTGGAGGTGGAAACCGCCGCGCAGTTCGAAGCCGCCCTGTCGCCGCAGACGGCCATGGTGATGATCCTCTCCTGCCCGGCTGCGGAAAAGGGCGAACTGTCCATCGAGAATGCCTCCGCCATGGCGCGGCGCAAGGGCGTCCCGGTGATTGTGGATGCCGCCGCCGAAACGTTGACGATCCCCAATATCCACCTGGCACAGGGTGCGAACATGGTGGCGTACAGCGGCGGCAAGTGCCTGCGCGGTCCGCAAGCGGGCGGGCTGCTGTTGGGGCAGAAGGACCTGGTGCGCGCGGCATGGATCAACAGCGCGCCGCACCACACTTTCGGCCGCTCGCTGAAGGTCGGCAAGGAAGAGATCATGGGGATGCTAGCGGCAGTCGAGATGTGGGTGAAGCGCGACCATGACGCGGAATGGAAGCAGTGGCAAGGGTGGCTGGACACTATCGCCGCGCAAGCCACGCAGGTGCCCGGCGTGACTAGCGAGATTCTGCAGCCTGAGGATCTCTCGAACCATGCGCCGCGCTTGCGGCTCAATTGGGATACGGCGCGCATCGGTATCACCGGCACGGAACTGGAAGACCTGCTGTGGCACGGGCAGCCGCGCATCGCGGTGAACGAAGGCAGCGGCACGCGCCGCGACAACAGCCCCAGCTCCATCACGGTCATGCCCTATATGATGATGCCGGGGGACGACAAGATCGCAGCCGCGGCCATTCGGAAGCTGCTGGCGAATCCGCCGCAGATCACGGTTCCCGCGCCGGAAGCGGCCAGTGTGGACGTCACCGGGGCGTGGACCGCGGATTTGACTTTCATCTCGGGATCTTCCCACCACCACTTCAGCATTGAGCAGCACGATGGTAAGCTCGGCGGCGTGCATCGCGGCGATGTCTTGTCCGGGAAGCTGACGGGTACGGTGGAAGGCCGCCGCGTCACCATCCGCAGCAGTCAGCGCATTGAAGGCGCGACGCTGCATTACGAATTCTCGGGCGATGTGACGGGCAACCGGATGGAAGGCGTCGTTAAATTGGGCGAGTATGGGCAGGCGCGCTGGCTTGCGCAGAGGGCTTAGCTACCTGGCGAGAACTGCCGCCGCATCCAGCACCCGCCGCACCAATGCCGCAAGCTGCTCCGGCGTGAATGGCTTGGGGATGAAGTATCCGCCGGCGCCGTCGATCAGCGGCGCCAGGGACGCTTCCGGCAGACCCGACATCAACACCATCGGCAGTCCGGGCCGCAGCACCCGCAGGCGATCGGCAAACTCCCGCAAGGGCACGCCGGGCATCATCACGTCGCGGATGGCCAACTGCGGCGCGGTAGCGCCATCGCGCACGGCGGCCAGCGCGGATTCGGAATCGGTGTAAGTCGTCACACGGTAGCCGTAGCGTCCCAGGCACGCGGCCACAAATGCCGCGACTTCCGGCCGGTCGTCTACGATCATCACCATTTCGTTGCCGGCGGCCATAGCGGCGCCGGTCGGGCCGGATGCACTGTCCGCGGTCGAGTCAACTTGTCGGCCAGCGGGCAATAGCACGGTGAAGACGCTGCCGTGCCCCGGTTGGCTGGCCACCCGGATTTGTCCCTCGCTTTGGCGGACAATGCCGTGAGCCATCGAGAGACCCAGTCCGGTCCCCGTCGATCGGGTCGTGAAGTACGGATCGAAAATATGTTCCAGGACATCGGGCTCGATACCCGAACCGCTATCCTCCACCTCGATCCTCACAAACTCTGGCGCATCGCCGCCGGGCGCCTCCTTGGAATCCGCGGGGCTGGTGCGCACCACGATGCGGCCATATCCATCGATGGCTTGCCGGGCATTCAGCACCAGGTTCATCAAGACCTGTTCGATCTGCGCCGCGTCGGCGCGCGCCGGCAGCGAAGCCGCGCAGAGGTCGTAGCTAAGTTCCACGTCCCCCGCGACCAGCTTATCGAGCGTGCCGCGCATCGAGTCGATCAGCGCATTCAGATCGAAAGTCGTTGCGCGGAGGGCTTGGCGCCGTCCAAAAGCGCGCAACCGGTCGGTGATCGCCGCGGCCCTTCGCGCGGCGCTGAGAATCTCGCCGATATTGTGCCGCAGCGGTCCGGCCAGGCCGTCTTCCAGCGCCAGCGATGCGTAACCCATCACCACAGTCAGGAGATTATTGAAATCGTGCGCGATGCCTCCGGCCAAGCGTCCCAAGGCTTCCTGCCGCTGCGCCTGGCGCAGTTCTTCTTCCATCCGGACCCACTCGCGCAGATCCCGCCCGATCAATCCGGTAGACTCTGTGTCGCCCTCCCGCGCTGCCATGGCGAACGCACCCACGAGCACCGGAATCCGCTCATCGGTGATCCGGTTGAGCCATTCGGACTGGCCTTCCCACATGCCTGCCCCGGCAACCGATCCACGCATCTGCGTGCGCATCGGATCGTCCAGGGCGATGCCACACACCTCATCCAGAGGCTTCATGAACAGCGAAGGAATCTGGTCCGCGGCATATCCCAGAAGAATCGCGGCGGCGCCGTTAAGGTAACGCAACTGCCCGCCAGACACCACTAGAATGGCGTCACGGCTCTGCTCCACCAGTTGCGCCAGCCGGCCCCGTTCCGCCTGCGCCTCTTGCAATTCGCGCAAGGCTGCACGCGCGCGCCGTTCGGAACGCTCGGCGGTTTCGGTGAGCAGCAGACCCACTCCGATGCTCATCACGATCCATACGACGGAGTTCGTCACGAAAGTGATGAGCGCGAATCGGATCATTTCGGGGTTGTTTTCAACTGCGCCGGGCGCCCAGGTAGACGTGACGCTCCACTGGAAGGCACGGACCAGGTTCATTAGTCCAAAAAAGGCCCAGGCGCCGGCGGTTACCAACGAGCCGGTGAGATGCCGCTCGCGGCCATGCCTGGCGAAGGCCCATGCCGCCAACAGGCTCGCCAGCGCGTAGCAGACATACCTGGGAACGTTGTGGATTTGCGAGGCATCTACTCCGCTAAGCGGATAGTGCAACCCGGCTCGAAACGTGATAGCCGATGCTGCCAGGCCAAGCAGATACATGCCGGCGATCCAGCTCCGCGCCGGCCCGCGGCCCCGCAGCAGCGCAATGCTGGTTAGGGCAAACGTCGCCGGGACCATGAATCCCAGCACCGCAACTGCCGCCCGTATGGCCAATCCGCCCGACAGATCGTCGAACGCGATCCAGAGGGAGCCTACGTAAGCGGCTTGCGCCACCCAGGAATATGCGAACCAGCGGAGCCATGCTTCGCGGTCGACGCGCCGATAGTAAAACTCGAGCAGGCACACCAGCAGGCAGGAAAATGCCGTCTGCATGCCCAGGCTGGCATGCGCCAGCATGCGGAATATAGTGTGAATCTCCAATACTTGAGCATAAACCGGCTTGGCCCAAACCGGTAGGTTCAATTTGCAGTATCCTATTCAGCGGTATGAGGATGTGGCATTGTCTGGCCGGACTGGTAGCCGCCTCCGGGGTGTGGGGGCAAACGTGGGTTGCGCAGTCGAGCGGCACGAGCGCGTCTTTGCGGGGCGTCAGCGCCGTCAGTCCGGCGGTCGTTTGGGCCAGCGGCGCGGGCGGCGTCTATCTGCGTACGATGGATGGCGGCGCCACCTGGCAATCCGCCGTGGTGCCCGGCGCAGCCGATTTGGACTTCCGCGCCGTACGCGCACTGGATGGCCGCACCGCCTGGTTAATGAGCAGCGGGCCCGGTGCGAAGTCCCGAATCTATAAGACAGCCGACGGCGGCGCGCATTGGTCGCCGCTGTATACGAATCCCGACGCGGATGGTTTTCTCGATGCGCTGGCATTTTGGGATGCGCGTCGCGGCGTGGTGCTGGGCGACCCTGTCGGCGGACAGTTCGTGATCCTGACCACCGGGGATGGCGGCCACAGTTGGCAGCGGCATAAGTTGCCGCCGGCGCTGCCGAACGAAGGCGCGTTTGCCGCCAGCAACTCATGCCTGCAGGTGCGCGGCAAGAGCGAGGTGTGGTTCGGCACGGGCGGACCCTCGGGCGCGCGCGTGTTTCATTCGAATGACGGCGGCGCACATTGGGATGTCGCCGCTACGCCGCTCCGTCACGATGGCCCCGGCGCGGGAATCTTTTCCCTGGCACTGGCGGATTCGGGGCACGGGGTGGCGGTAGGCGGAGATTACGGCAAGCCCACCGAGGCCGCCGGCAACGTGGTGATGATGTCAAACGGCGGGCGCGCGTGGGTCGAACCGGGTGGATCGCATCCTAACGGGTATCGATCGGCGCTGGCGTTTCTCGCCGGGCGCAGGATATGGATCGCTGTGGGTACTTCGGGATCCGACATTTCGCGCGACTGGGGCCAAAGTTGGAAGGCGTTCGATAGCGGCGCGTACAATGCCATCGGCACCGCGGGCGACGCGGCGTGGGCAGTCGGTCCCGGCGGCCGCATCGGACGGCTACAGTTCAAATAACGGACAGCTTGCTACCCATGATACGCAATCAGGAAGATACGGCGGAAAGGGAATAGCACGCCTCCGGCAGCGCGGGGCGGGTAATGCGGCCGGAGCGCCGCGAGATAATCGGCTGCAAAGCGCTCGCGATCCGCATCCGTCTCCAGGGCCGCCAGAAAGGGTCGCAGCCCGGTGCTGCGGTACCACTCGACGATGGCTGCCGCATCGGGTAGGATGTGCAGATATTCGGTGGCCCAGAGATCCAGCCGCGCAGCGGACGGGGCCAGCACGTCGTAGTAAAAATCCATTTCATGATTGTGCCACTCGCGCACTTTTCCTGAAGGGAACCAACCGCTCCACGCGGGCGTTGCAGCCACCTCGCGCATGAGCCGATGGGGCAGCGCATCGATGTTTCCGGGGATTTGAATTGCAAGCGCGCCCCCCGGCGCCACGCGCGAGAGAAGCTGCGGATAGAGCGTGGCGTGGTCCTCGACCCATTGCAAGGCGGCATTGGAGAACACCACATCGAACTGGCCATCGCGCGCCCCATGATTGCCGGCGGCCCACTCGGATATATCGACGGCGATCCAGTGCTGACCCGAATGCTCGCGCCTTGCGCGCTCGATCATCTCGGCCGAGCTGTCGAGGCCGGTGAACTCGGCATCCGGCCAGCGATCGCGCAGCACCGCGGTGCTGTTGCCGGGTCCGCACCCGAGATCGATGACACGGCGTACGTTGGCGACCGACACACGCGCGGCCAGATCGCGACAGGGTTGCGTGCGCTCTTCGGCGAACTTCAGGTACTGACTCGGGTTCCAGCTCGACATATTCGAGTGGACAGGCCGGCAGGCCTGTCCTACTAGAACGACAGATGCAGCGACAATTGCAGGAAGCGCGAACTGCCGATCGTATGTTGGATGTAGCCCAGACTGCCTGTCGGCGGAATCGATGGCGGCCCCTCATAATAGGGGAAGAAATCTACATCGTTGTTGGGTGCGTCAAAATCGGGATGATTAAAGAGATTGAACGCGTCGAAGTTGAAACGCAGCCGGTAGCGCTCGCCAAACAGGAACTCCTTGGCAATGCTCATATCGAAGCGCACCTGGAACGGGGCGCGGAACAGATTGCGGCCCGTGTTGCCGTATAGCGATTCAAAATAATCGCATCCGGACGAATCGCACGGCGGGACGCCGTTGGTTCCCGGCGTCACGAACTGCGGCGCAAAATCGGCGGCATTCAGCACCGGATTGCTGGCGTTGATACCGGTAGTCCCCTGCAGTTCCGCCTGCTTCGCGCTGACACCCGGCACCAACGGCACAATGGGATTGGTAATGTAATCGCTCGATCCGTAATACAGACTGGCGACCGACCCGGAGTAATCGTAGATACTGTAAGGCTCGCCGCTTTGGACCACGGTCTGTCCCCCGATCGTCCAGCCGTTCAAAAGGAAGCCTTGCGAACGATCCGAAGTCAGGTTAGGCAGAGTGTAACTGTAGTTGATCAGGAAGACATGCGTCTGATCGAAATCCGCGGACGCATAGTTCGACTTAGGATTCAGGGGATTGTTTCCGGTGAAGAACAGACCCAAGCCGCTTTGTTCGTCGAGCGCGTGGGACCAGGTGTAGGAAGCGGTGAACTGCAAGCCATTGGCCAACCGTTTGCGGGCCTGAAGCTGCAGCGCATTATAGTTCGAGATGCCTTCCGCTTCGTACAAAACGGAGTTCATATCGTAACCGACGTAAGGGACGCGGCCGGGCGCGTTCCCGGCGTATTCGGGCGCCGGGTCGTAGGGTTCCTGATTGAGATACAAAGGAGTCACTCCGCCGTAGGAATACATCTGCCCATTGACCGGGTTCTGCGGAGTGGCAATCAGCGGCTGGTTGAACGGAATCGGCAACACTTCGTGTACGCCGTGGTTGCCGACATAGCCGGCGCTGAACAGCCAATTATTCGACGCCTGATACTGAATGTCGAAGGTCCAGTTGACGGTGTAAGGCAGCTTGTTGTTCGCATCGTAGCCGCCTATCAGGAACGGTCCGAACAGGTTACCAGACGGATAGTTGCCATTCAAAGTGTCGTTGAGGTTCGGCAGCAGGGCCTGAAATGCCGCGGCGCTTTGCGGCGGCGGCGCGGGCGCCGTGGCGCCAAACGGCGTCTGCAAGGTGGCTCCCTTGCCGGCGAATATAGCCGTGACGAAAGGCTGCTCCAGCGTCACGCCAAGCGGTCCGTTGAATCCGAAGCCGGCGCTGGGCGAAAACTCGCTGAACAACTCGCCGCGGTCGTAATACATGCCGAAGCCGGTGCGCACCGTGAACTTCGGCTTGGGGGTCCACGCCAGCCCGATGCGCGGCGCAAGACCCCATTGGTGCTGGGTCAACAGCGAGTCGTTCGCGCCCGCGGTGCCCAAGGTGGCGTTGTTTGCGGCGACTTCGAGTCCGGAACTGGTGATCGTGTCGGTGGAGGCATCATAGCCGTACAGGCTGGGATTGAAGGTCGCCAGCCTGCCGTATTTTTCCGTAAGGGGACCGTCGAAGTCCCACCGCAGTCCCAGGGTCAACGAGAGGTTGCTGGCGACTTTGTAGTTGTCGTTGACGAAGATGCCCGCGGTGTTCGAGCGATAGTAGCGGCTGGCGTTGGCGTCGGGGAATGCGGCGGAGTCGCTACCGGTGCGCACGACGCCTTCCACGAAATTCAGGAAACTCTTGAAGCCGAGAGTGTCCGACTCGGTGTTGTTGTTGATGATGTTGAGCTGTGTGTGCGCCCAACTGCCGCCGATGGCGATGGTGTGCCGCCCTTTTATCCAGTTGAGAGTGGATCCCAGTTCCCACTGGTTCTGGTACATGCCGGCGTTGCCGAAACTCACGCTGGGACCGAATTCCAGACCGTTGCTGCCCAACGCGTCGGAGATCTCGATTTGGGGAAAATTGGTGGCGCCCAGCAGGCTCATGCCGAAATCGCCTGGGGTGAACTGCTGTTGGGTCTGCGAATAGGCCTGCAAACGGGTGAATCCGACGTGCTGCTGCCAGGTCAGCGACGGGCTTAGGATCACGGTATTGTTGATGGCGCCGACTTGGCTGCCCGCCTGCAATTGCTGCGGAAAGCCGAGCAGCGCGCCCACCGCCCCAAAGGGGTTGGTCGTGGGATCGGTCTGATAGTAGAATTTCCCGGTCAGGCGGTCCATGTCGCTCACGTTGTAATCGATATTGCCGATGCCCTGGTTGACACTGGACTGCGCGTTAGGTCCCTCGACCACCGCGTCATAACCCAGCGCATTTGCGGTTTTCGAATTGGTGATCTGCGCGCTGGGGAAGAGATACTGCCCGTTGGGCAGCGTGGCCTGCAGCATGGCCGCCGCCACGGGACTTACTTGCGAAGTGGTGATGGTCTTGCCGTAGCTGGTCTGCATGGCATTCACGATGCCCTGCAGGCTGCGGTCGTTGGTCAGCCCGATGGGTACGTCCACATCCTTGGTGGCGTCCGCCGCGTCCGCGATGCGCACGCCCTGGTAAGCCACGAAATAGAACAGCTTGTTCTTCTTGATCGGTCCGCCCAGGTTTACGCCGAACTGGTTGCGGTTGAGGAAGGGGTCCTTGGTGATGATGGCCGGCGACGCGTTGTAGAAGAACGGCGCGGCATTGAACACGCTGTTCTGGAAGTCCTCATAGAGCATGCCGTGCACGGCATTGGTGCCCGACTTGGTGATCACGCTGATGTGCGCGCCGCTGTGCGCCCCCTGGGTGGCATCGTACATGGCCGCGTTCACCGAGATTTCCTGGATGGTTTCCGTGGGAGGCGTGGGCAGCGCCTGGCCGATGGCGCCGTAAACCGAAGTGCTGGTTTGTATCGCGCCGCCGGCGCCAAAGTTCTCACCGATGTTCAGTACGAAGCGGTTCTCGCCCACCTGGCTGGTGGAGTTGCCGTTGAAGAGATTGTTGGTATCCACGCCGTTCAGGGTGAAACTGTTGCTGGTGTCGCGGTTCCCGTTGGCGAAGATGGCCTGGTTGCCCAGCCCGGCGTTGCTGCCGGCGCCGCCCAGCATATCCGCGTGCACGCCCGGACTCAGGATCGCCAACTGGGTGAAGCTGCCAGTCCCCAGGGGCGTCTGTTCAATGGTCAATTGATCGACCACGTAGCCGTTAGTGGTGTCCACCTGGTTCATCAGCGGCGTCGCGGTCACTTCCACCGTGGTGGCCACAGTGCCTACCTTCAGGTCGCCATCCACCGTGGTGGTGCGGTTCGCGTCGACCAGGACCTGCGTGTGCGTTTCGGTCTCGAATCCGTCCTTGGTGAACGTCACGATGTAGGCGCCCACCGGAATGTTGCCTACCGAATAACTCCCGTTGCTTTGGGTATGCTGGACCACTTCCAGGTTGGTGCCGATGTTCCGCGCATGCACGGTGACGTCGGGCACGGCCGCGCCGGTGGCGTCCTTGACGGTGCCGGTGATGCCGCCCAAAACATCCTGCGCATGCACAGGTGCGCGAAGCATAAAACCTGCGAGGAAAACGAAATAGACGATCTGCTTGATATAACGCATCGGTGAATTCATCCTGATTGTTCCTCCATGTTGCGCACGACGGCTACTGCGCCTGCATCGCGCGTTAGCGGCCCGTTCCGAGCCAGATTGCGGCATCGCTTCCGATGCCCTTGCCCCTTACTGGTCTTGAACCGCCCCACCCGGCTCGCATGCGTGGCGACCCTGTGGCGCTCATGACCGATAGAGCTTATGATAACCTCAAATCTGCGGAAATCAAGTTGAAGTTTTCATTAATATCCGCACGCCGATCCCTACCGCCATGAGCGTCGAAAATATCCGCCATTGCAGCTTCACCGCCCGGCTGGATTGCCGGTATCTGGTATACGCGCCGGACGCCGTCGACGACCGCGCCGTACTGGCGGTGGCGCTTCACGGCTTTAGCGCCACTCCCGAGGCGATGCTGCGCCTGACGGCCGGGATGCTGGGTCCGCGGCATGTAATTGCGGCCGTTCAGGGACCCAACCAGTTCTACATTACGCAGGGATCGCAAGACGTGGGCTACGGCTGGGCCACGCACAAGCACCCGGATTCTTCCGTGCGTCTGCATCACGACATGCTGCTGCATGTGCTGAACGAGGCCGGACGCGAGTACGGCATTCCGGTTTCCCGACGCATTCTCGTCGGCTTCTCCCAACCGGTGGGTATGAACTACCGGTTCGCGGCCACGCATCCGGGAGAAATTCGCGGCGTGATCGGCATTTGCGGCGGCATCCCGCGCAATTGGGAAGAAGGCGATTACAAACCGGTTACAGCGGCTGTTCTGCACATCGCGCGCCGGGAGGACGAGTTCTATAAACCGGAAGTCACTGAACGCTATCCCGAGCGCTTGCGCCTGCGCGCCGCCGATGTGGAGTTCCATATGCTTGATGGCGGCCACCGATTTCCGTCGAAGGGCCGGCCTATCGCGGATGCCTGGCTGGCGCGGATTATGGGACCGACGGACTAGAACCGATTTTGCTACTGTGTATCGTATGCCAGCCGTTACGGCCTTCGAAGGCGGATTCCTGCATACTCCGGATGGGGCCACCGGTAATGGCTTGGTGTTGACCCATGGCGCGAGTTCCAACTGCAACGCTCCCTTGCTAATCGTCTTGGCGGAGGGCTTCTGCGCGGCGGGCCTCACCGTGCTCCGATACAATCTGGCGTTCCGCCAAGCGCGTCCGCATGGGCCGCCATACCCCGCGATGGCGGCGCGGGATCGTGCCGGTCTGGCGCAAGCAGTGCGCGCGATGCGCGAGCGGGTTTCCGGCAAGATATTTCTGGGAGGGCATTCCTATGGCGGGCGGCAATCCACAATGTTGGCAGCGGAGGAGCCGGATCTTGCGGCGGGATTGCTGCTGATGTCGTACCCGCTGCATGCGCCGGGGCGTCCGGCGGAGTTGCGGACGGCGCATTTCCCGAAGCTCGGAACACCCGCGCTTTTTGTGCATGGCACGCGCGATCCGTTCGGCTCGGTGGACGAGATGCGAGCTGCGCTTGAGCTAATCGCCGCGCCGCATGAGATGGTCGTTGTCGAAAGTGCGGGGCACGATCTCGGGGGCAAGGGATCGTATGCGCGGCTGGCGGAGAGGGTCGTGGATGCGTTTCGCGAATTTGGAGTGGGGGCGATAAGCTGAGGTCATGAGCCATTTGCGGATTATCGTTTTGTTTTTCCTGGTTGCCGCAACCTTGCTGCCGGACTGGCAATCCGAGGGCGTCGTTTCCGTTGCCCACTCGCCATACGCCAAGCTGCAGGCCGTGCCCATCCGCGCGGTGAAGATGGGCGATGGGTTCTGGAGCGCGCGGCAGGCAATCAACCGGGAGAAGAGCCTCCCCTCGATGCTGGCGGAACTGGAGCAGCATGGCAGGGTCGATAACTTCCTGCGCCTGGAGGGCAAGAAGGACACCCCCCAGCGCGGTCCGCTCTACTCCGATTCCGATATCTACAAATGGATGGAGGCGGCCGCCTTCGTGCTGCAATCCGGCGACGAACCCAAACTGCGCGCGGAGTTCGACCGGCTGACCGGCATTATCGTGGCCGCGCAGGAGCCTAGCGGCTATCTGAATACTTACTGGACTGGGGAGCGCACACCCAAGCGCTTCACCGAAATGTATCGCTCGCACGAGTTGTACTGCATGGGCCACTTGCTGCAAGCGGCCATCGCGTATTACCGCGCGACGGGCGACCGCAAGCTGCTGGATGTCGGCATCCGCTTCGCGAATTATATGATCGAGAACTTCGGGCCGCAGAAGCGTCCCGCGTTGACCGGGCATCCGGAATTCGAAATGGCGTTGGTCGAGTTGTACCGCACTACCGGCGACCGCCGCTATCTGGATTTCGCAGGTTATCTGCTTTCGGGCGTGGAGCGCGAGCGGCTGCATCTTACCGACGACCAGGTGCAGTACATGTTCAGCGGCAAGCCGTTCACCTCGCGCACGGAGTTCGAAGGGCACGCGGTGCGCGCCATGTACGCTTCGTGCGGCGCCACGGATTACTACATGGAAACCGGCGATGCCGCTTATCTGAAGACGCTTGAAACACTGTGGGGCGACCTGGTGAATCGCAAGATGTACATCACCGGCGGTGTGGGCTCGCGCGAGGCGGGCGAGGCTTTCGGCGAAGCCTATGAGCTGCCCAACGCGCAAGCTTACGGCGAGAGCTGCGCGGCCATCGGCAACATGATGTGGAACTGGCGCATGCTGCTGGCGCTGGGCGAATCGCGCTTCGCGGATGTGATGGAGCGGGCGCTGTACAATGGCATCAATTCGGGAATGTCGCTTTCGGGCACGCTATATTGCTACCGCAATCCGCTGGAATCGTCGGGCGAGAAGATTCGCAACGAGTGGTATGACACCACCTGCTGCCCGCCGAATCTGGAGCGCATCCTGGCATCGCTGCCGGGCTACATGTATAGCACCAGCCCGAAGGGCGTGTATGTGAATTTGTTCCACAGCTCGACGCTGGATTGGCATTTGGAGAATGGCACGGGTATCCGGATCGCGCAGCAGACTGAATACCCGTGGAAGGGCGCGGTGGATTTCACCGTCGATCCGGCCAGCGCCGCCGAATTCAGCTTGTTCGTGCGCATACCGGCCTGGTCGGATGGGACGACCGTGGTGGTCAACGATCCCGCGCCTCTTTCTTCCCGGCAAGACAACACGCCCAAGGCCGGCGAATATTTCGAGATTCATCGCCGCTGGAAACCCGGCGACAAGGTACATATCGACTTTGACATGAGGCCGCGACTGGTGCGCGCCAATCCGCTGGTGCGCGAGGACGCCGGGCGCGTGGCGCTGGAGCGCGGTCCGCTGGTCTATTGCATGGAGCAGCCGGATCAGCCCGGATTCAATCTAATGGACGCTACCCTGCTCGACGACGGATCGAGCTTTGTCAGCAGCTTTCAGCCGGACTTGCTGGGCGGCGTTCTGGTGCTGAAACATCATGGGACCGTGGTGGATAGCCCGTTCAGCAAAGAGCCGCTGTACCGCGCGTTTCGAGAAGAGGTCGAACGCCCTGGGAAAGTGGTGGCACTGACTTTCATTCCTTACTATGCATGGGCCAATCGCGGGCCATCGCGCATGGAGGTTTGGGTGCCTTATACGACAGCCGGGACCGAGTGACTGCGGAGCCAGCGGAACGTAGATTCCAAGTCACTGGATTGGAAGACCAGCGATCCGGGCACGATGGCGTCCGCGCCAGCCGCGTATAGTTCGGCGACGGTGTACGTGCGGATTGCGCCGTCAGCCACCAGGCGCACATTGGGCTTAGCATGCTCGCGCAGCAGGCTGTGGGCCTCTCTTAGACGGTCGAGCGCTTGCCGCGCGAGATCGCGCCCCTTCACGCCTACTTCGGTGCCCAGCAGGATTATAAGTTCGACCGCATCGAGATAAGGCAGCACGGCGCGCACGGGAGTTTCGAGCTTCAATGCCACTCCCGCGCCGCATCCCCGCTGGCGCGCTTGCTCAATGGCGGCGCCTGCTTCGCGCTCGCCGTTCTCCACGTGTACGGTGAGCAGGTCGGCGCCTGCGTCCAGGAACTCTGCCGCGAGCACCGAGGGATGGGTGGCCATCAGGTGTACATGAAGAGGAACCGCGGTTTGCGGACGGATCGCGCGAATCAGGTCGGGGAAGAAGAGCAGGTTCGGGACGAAGTGACCGTCGGCCGCATCCAGATGGAAAGAGTCGGCCCAGGGCGAGAGGCGGCGCACGGCGGCTTCGAGGTTGGACAGATCGGCGGACCAGAGGGATACGTCGGCCAACAGGCGCTGACGTGGCAAGTGGGACCAGCCGGACACATCTCAGGGTAACAGCTTCGTTCGCGCGCCGGGTGTGCGCGAAAGCTGGATTGGGTGTCTCAAGAAAAGCGCGGTCCCGCGCAATCCAGTTGTGCAGTTTTGGGCGGGATTGTGCAGTTTTGGGCACTGGGCTGTGATGCGGTAGATTCGCATTTTTGGACCAACGAAGCCAATTAAGTGGTTTGTTTGCAATGTTTCCGGGAAGGAGAAAGCCAATTTTGGGATTGGAAGGGATGAGATGGGCGGTGCGGGTGTCTTGGGTGTGTGGCGTGGCGAAACGGGGCGTGGGAGGCCAAGGGGATGTGAATCTTCCGTTTGACGTGCGGGTAGTGTGCAGGGCCGCGCCCCTCTCTAGATGGTTAGTGGCTGGGCGTAGGGAAGATCTCACAGTTTGACGCTCCGCATTGTCCATGCGCCGATTCACCTGTCTGACGAAGGGACTTAGCAAGGGGTTGGAAACCGCCTCGGGGCATTACGGGCCACGTTTGGGGCATGCGGGGATGCTACGTTCGGCCGCCAGTGTGCTTTCGGGCGATGTCGCACTCTCCGAAGTGATTTCTACACATGCTCGCCAGCCGCTCGACAGCGTGATGTAAGGCAGGATTCCAGGCCCTCGCGCATTTCGGACGACTTCCAGAATGATGTCCGCGCCAAATATTGGGACCAGCCGAAGCCCTCGGCTCTGTGGCGCGCTCTTCAGTAGTGCGTACGACGCGCCGCCAGGTTCCGCACCATTTGCACTTGACCACAGCGGGCTGATGCCCGTCAGTCCGGGGCCGTGGCCGCGCCGTTTGCATACGGCCACTTCCTTTCTGTCGATTATCGGATTTCTTCCAGGTGCTTGAGCCGCGCGTCGAGGACTTGTTCGACGCGGCGCAGTACGGCGCGCCAGAGGTCGCGCATGTCGTCGAAGCGCTTGGAGAGCATGGTTACGGCCAAGGTGAGCATGGCGGCGTTCATGACGATGGGCACGCCGATCGCCAGGTAGAGTTGGGTGTCTGTCATGGGTGTTTTTTCTCCGTTGGGGCGCGCCCGGGGCCGGGATCATTTTATGTCGAGTCTCTCTTTGATGCGCGCTACGTCGACGCAGTACCCGACCAGCAGCTCCTCGATGTGATCCAGCTTTTGTTCCAGGCGGCTCATGCGGCTGCCCATGTCGTCGATGCGGTGGCCCATGTCGTCGAGCCGTTTGTTGTTGCTCAGGATTGCCGTGATGGCGACCAGGGCCGTGGCGCTGGCGCTTACGATGGCGGTGGTCAGGTTGGCATCCATGGTTTTTCTCCAGTGTAGCTTGAACCGGAAGCGGCACGCACCTGATGCAGCTTGATTTGGGTTCAGGCCTTGACCTTCTCAGATTATGCCATTCCGTCGGGGTGGCGCACGCGCTGGGGCAAGGTGTCGGCAGGGAGTGCCGACACGGCATGGTTAGTGGCTGGGAGCCGAGAAAGATCTCACGGAAGTTGGGAGCGGCGACCTTCCCAGATCCGGCGAAGATCCGGACTTCCCATGTCCAGGGGAAGGATTTGACGCTCCGCATGCCCATGCGCTTGTTCAAGCCCATCACGCCGGCGTGAGAGCGTCCCGCAACTCCATCCGGATGGCGCGATAATGCCCGATCTGGTTCTTGGGCACGTCAACGATAACGATGCCGATTTGAAGCTTTGCGATATTCTGCTGGAATTCGATACCGCGGTCATTCGTATTGAACACGTCGAACTGTTCCTGCGCGGCCGCTAGAAGCGGACCGTCCTCCAGCGCGCCCCAGCCTCGATCGCGGACGTCGCGACCTCATAGCCGCCAAAGAGTTGCTTGACCCTGGGATCTACGCATTCGTCAATGAGGATGCGCATTCGAGAATCTGCGTATTGGCGAGATCAAGTACGGCAACAACCTGCTGGCGTGTGATGGATGGATAGAGCGCCAGAAACTGGTCGATGGTTTCGCCGCCTTCAAGAAAGTCGATGAGGCTCTGCACGGGTACGCGCGTGCCCCGGAAACACGGAGTACCGCTCATACGGGCGGGGTTTGTCCAAATCGCCTCATCTAGGCGGTTTCTTTGTTCGGCGGTCACATCGTTAGATTAAACCATTTTGTCGCGGAGCCGCGCGTGCGAGTGCCCGGGGCAACTTGGAGCAGCTTGTAATCGTATGACTGATGTCGTGTTTGCGTATGAGTGTCGGGTTCTTGGAGCGTGTTTCCGTGCGCCAGCCGAAGACATTGCGCGAGAGGATTGAGAGCCGGATCGCCCGGAAACGCCGCGACGGCGGGTTCTTGCCGCGCGGGTTCCGAGACCTCGGCGACGAGGATCAGGTTCTGCGCGTACTGCGCATTCTGGTGCGTGAAAAACGCCTCGTGCGGCTGGGCTACGGGGTCTATGGCCGCGCAGTTGTCTCGCGTCTTTCGGGCGACCCAATCCTTTACAGCCAGAGCGGATTCCAGGCGCGGCACGGCAGGGCCATGACCAAGCTTGGCGTGACGTGGGAGCCGTCCGAAGCCGAACGCGACTACAACGAAGGACGCTCCACAGAGATCCCTCTTAATCCGGTTGTGCAGGTAAAGGGGAGATTTTCACGGCGGCTCCGTGACGGCAAGCTGGAGCTGGTACTTGCGCGATAAACGGGGCATTAACCCTGACCGCCGGAATTTGCGCGCGCGCCGGACTTCGGGCAGAGTATGAAAGCATAATTGAATGAGGAGCCGCCGGCCATGACGATTGAAATCCACCGCCCGGAACTCGAAGCGCTGATCCGCGAACGGATGAAGAGCGGCGGATTCGGCAGCGCCGCACTGGTCAGGAATTGATCGATGTATGCGCCAAGGTGCGCGGCTTGCTCACGGATGAAGAAGTGGACGCGCTCTTCAGCCGCACACCCTCATTCAGCCGCCCGGTCGATCTTGAATGAGCGGCTTCCTGTTGGGCGCCATTGAGTGAAACCGCTCAAATCAGTGAACAAAAATGTCCAGGTTTACTAGGGCGTTGAAGGCGTTGGGAACGCCGATGGCCAGGTAGAGTTGGGTGTCTGTCACGGGTGTTTTTCTCCGGTGGGCGCGCCCGCGGCCGGGATCATTTTATGTCGAGTCTCTCTTTGATGCGCGCCACGTCGACGCAGTACCCGACGAGCAGTTCCTCGATGTGATCCAGCTTGTGCTCGAGGCGGGCCATGCGCGCGCCCATGTCGTCGAGCCGCTTGTTGTTGCTCAGGATTGCCGTGATGGCGACCAGGGCCGTGGCGCTGGCGCTTACGATGGCGGTGGTCAGGTTGGCATCCATGGTCTTTCTCCAGTGTAGCTTGAACCGGCTGCGGCGCGCACCTGATTCAGCTTGATTTGGGTTCAGGCTTGGACCTGGCCGCCATATTCCGCTTCGCAGGCCTGCCATTGGGGCGCGGTGCCGGCGGCTGCAAGAGGTTAGATCCGCGGTTGGGCAGGCAGAGGCCTTCGTCCATGGCCTGGCTCACCAGCGGGTAGATGGCTTTGGCGTGCGCGTAGTCCGGCTCGTCGAGGCCGGTATCGAGCCGCACGTATGCGAGGTAATTAGCAGATGAAGGACAGTCGGCTGGCGGAGTCCAGTCGAACGAGCGAAATGTTCGGCGGCGGCTTCCTCCAACAAGGGCAGATTTCGGGCAAAACCAATGGTTGCGTAGCCGATGGCTAAACGGCGCGGGTCTGGGAATAAGGCCATCCGTCGATCCGCCTTCTATTACGACTTTCAAGTGGCCGATCATGGAATCCTGAAGTTCTTGGTATGCCTCCTGAGGGTTTCTTGCTCGAATAGCGATATCCAAGTCGATGCACGGCAAAATAGACGCCTTTGGATGAGCACCATGCAAAGCAACGGAGAACGCAGAACCCTGAGCGGGCGTCCGCTGGAGCGGGGACTGAAAATCATATCTTAACATGTTATGTTAATATATGGACGAAGGAGAGCTCGAGCTGCTGCTTTCCCTGGACGGCTCGGACTTCGAGATGGCTCCGGGCGTGGTGGTGGAGTTTACCGTCCGGCGCACGGAGATAACGCTGGAGCGGCCTTATGGCATCAGTTACGCATTCGTGCTGCGCCGGAAGGACGGGGGACGGCCATGGGTGCGCTTCGACAAAGCCCACGCTGTTGACAAAGGCGGCCGAGGGTATCGACGCAAGCGGGCAGCCTACTATCACTGGCACTGAACAGAAAAGGATAAAGGCCGTCCCTACAACTTTACGACGGCCATCGGTTACTCGACGATTTTTGGAAAGAGGTACGGAGGACGCTCGATGAAAAAGGAATCCCAAACGACCTATAAGGTTGGATCACTGCGTGAATTTGCCGAGTGGACCAAAAGCGTTGTGCGCGATCGCAAGATGGCGCATGGCGTGCCAAGAAAGTGGTTCGACAGCGAGGAGACAGCGGCGCGAGCCGCGACTGACCAGGTGTCGGCCGAGACGATGGTAAAGCTGCTGTCTCCTGGCAATCTCGCTGTCCTGGAAGCGATTCGTCACCACAGGCCTGCGTCCATGCGGGAGCTTGCTACGCTGACCGGGCGGAAGGGGGCCAGCCTTTCGCGCACTCTAAAGCGCTTTGCCGAACTCGGGATTGTGTCCTTTCAGGACGGCCCCCACCGCACGCGCATGCCAGCGCTCATTGCGCGCCGAGTGCATCTTGAGATCGACCTCACGGGCCACCATAGCGCCGTCGCCGTGGACGGCCAGCGCTGATGTTCGCCACCAAGCCATGACGATTCATCTGTTCTTTCCTACTGTCGAGTTCTTGTACGGTGTTCCACACGCCGGCCGAAGACATTGCGCGAGAGGATTGAGAGCCATCGCCCGGAAGCGCGGCGACGACGTGTTCTTGCCGTGGGAGCTCCGAGATTTGGGCGGCGAGGATCAGGTTCTGCGCGTACTGCGCATTCTGCTGCGTGAAAAACGCCTCGTGCGGCTGGGCTACGGAGTCTATGGCCGCGCAGTTGTCTCGCGTCTTTCCGGCGCCCCAATCCTTTACAGCCGGAGCGGATTCATTGGCGCGGCACGGCAGGCAATGACCAAGCTTGGCGTGACGTGGGAACCGTCCGAAGCCGAACGCGACTACAATGAGGGACGCTCCACACAGATACCTCTCGATCCGGTTGTGTCCTAATTAGGACGCTACCCTCAATCCGGTTGTGCTGGTAAAAGGGAAGATTTTCACGGCGACTGCGTGACGGCAGGCAGGAGCTGGTACTGGCGCGATAAACGCGGCATTGCCCATGGCCGCCGGAATTTGTGTGCGCGCTACAATCCTACAATGCTAGAATTCTATAGTTCTCTAAGGCGCCGGTGCAATACGGCTTAATGCAGGCTAGCAAGGGGCGGGAACCTTGGCGCGCATCCCAAACGATTCAGAACAGAGTCCATCGTCGGTGAGTCCAAAACCGCGGCGTGAGGAAGATTCGCCAATCCCGATCGCTCGATTTCAGTTTCTAAGAAAGATTTGGCAGCCCGCTTTACCTTTTCCGCTGGCATAATCCCGTCGCGGGTGAGCGTAGCTCGGTTGTCTACCTCTACAGTTACTTGCTTGCCGTCGAGCTGAAAATTGTAGCAGGTCGCAGATCGTACGCCACCTGATGCTCCGGTCGCCGGAAAACTCTCTACGAAGTCCATTGTTAGGAATCCTTTCTCGCTTTGACGATACCACTTTTGCCCCCCCAGCAGCCGCGTCAAAACAGGCGTTAGCTTTTTTGGGCTAGTTAACACCGGATAACGAGCGGCCTTCGGGCCGCTTGCCGACGTATCGGCGGTAGCGATAACCTGAAGATTACTCGATACAATGTCACGTCAGATCATCCGGCGGCTGAAACCAGAAGAAGAGGAAGTACTCCGCAAGCGCGAGGAACTGGCCGCCATTCGCGCTACTCTCGCGGAACGTGAGCTGGAGCTTGTCGACCTTCGTAGCCAGCTTGCCGCCTTTGAGGGCCGCTACCTACGGCAGGTGGGCACTCTCTACGCTGGACTGGACGAATGGAAGGCGCGAGTTTCTGAGTTGCAGGCCCGGCTTCATCCCTCTGCCACCTCGGCGGCACAGGCGGAGGAGGCCCGCGAAAAGGCACGCGAGACATACGAAGAGGCCCACGGAGAGAAATCTGAGACGAACGACTTCACCCCATCCCCAGAACTTAAGAGGATGTACCGTGAGGCGGCCAAACGCATCCATCCGGACCTCGCTACAGATCCTGCCGATAGGGAGCGCCGCAACCGCTTCATGGCCGACGCAAACCGCGCTTACGAGGCAGGCGACGCCGAAGCGCTCCAACGCATTCTTGACGAATACCAAGACGGCGCGGAGTCAGTAACCGGGGAGGGGATCGGCGCCGAATTGGTCCGCATCATCCGACAGATCAGCTTGGCAAGGACTCGACTTTCGGCTATTGAGCACGAGTTGGCCACTCTCCGCAAAAGTGAGATCGCTTTGCTTAAGAAACAGGCCGAACAGAGCGAGCAAGAAGGCCGTGACCTGCTGGCCGAACTTGCAAATGCGGTGCGAGAACAGATTGAGCTGGCCAAGAAGAAATACGAATCGCTTGCCAGACAAGAGGCCAGGACTGCGTGACCGCCGAATCCCAGCTCGAGGTCAGGCCGAAGGATAGCGACTCGTCGCTGACGCGTTGGAAGGTATCATCTGGCCTCATCGCTCGGGGTCTTAGGGATGCGGCTGTCCTTGCAGAGTCAGCCCCTGACCAGTTCTCGGAAATTCGTCGACTTGCTGAGGAGGGAGATGCTGACGCCCAGTACGATCTCGGCGAAGAATACTACTATGGCGATCTGGTGCCGGAAAACCCGGCCGAGGCCGCGAAGTGGTTGCGCAGGGCTGCTGAGCAAGGACATGCCCGAGCCGAGAACGGCCTCGGTGCGTTATATAGCTACGGCGAGGGAGTCGCTCGGGACTTCGCTGAGGCCGCGAGGTGGTTTCGCAAGGCTGCCGAGCAGGGGTATCGCCTAGCCCAGCGTAATCTCGGCGATGCATACAACGACGGCGAAGGGGTTCCGCAAGACTGCGCTCAGGCAGCCCGCTGGTTCCGCATGGCCGCCGAGCGGGGAGATACTGACGCCCAGTACAAACTCGGTATTGCATACGGCAATGGCAAGGGGGTCCCCCGGGATTACGCTGAAGCAGCCCGCTGGTTCCGTACGGCTGGTGAGCAGGGGGACGCCGCTCACGGGGATGCAGCGTTCGTCCAGTACAAACTTGGTCTTGCATACCACATCGGCAGAGGAGTCCCGCGAGACCGCGCTGAAGCGGCCCGCCGGTACCGAAAAGCCGCCGAGCAGGGACACGTCGACGCTCAGCACGAGTTGGGACAGGCGTACTACAACGGCAAAGGAGTCCCTCGGGACTACGCCGAGGCCGCGAAGTGGTATCGCAAAGCTGCAGAGCAAGGGTACGCCGACGCTCAGGACAGCCTCGGGGACGCGCACTACTTCGGGCGGGGAGTCCCCCAGGACTACGCCGAAGCTGCGAGGTGGTATCGCCGCGCCGCAGAGCACGGTCACCCCGACGCTCAGTACAGGATCGGGCTTTTACATTGCAAAGGAGTCCCCTCAGACGATGCAGAAGCTGCTCGGTGGTTTCGCAAAGCCGCGGAGCAGGGTCACGTCGATGCTCAGTACAGGCTCGGGCTTTTATGCTCCGATGGCAAAGGAGTCCCCTCAGACGACGCTGAAGCTGCTAAGTGGTTTCGCAAAGCCGGCGAGGCAGGACACGCCCAAGCCCAATCCAGGGTTGCTTGGGCGTACTGGAGCGGCGAAGGAGTCCCCCAGGACTACGTCGAAGCTGCGAAATGGTTTCGTAAAGCCGCTGAGCAGGGCAGTGCCGCGTCTCAGCACAACCTCGGTGCTGTATACTACCAAGGCCAAGGAGTCCCCCAGGACTACGCTGAAGCAGTGAGGTGGTTTCGCAAAGCCGCTGAGCAGGGTAAGGCTGGCGATCAGTATAACCTCGGCGATGCGTACTACCGAGGCGAGGGAGTCGCCGTGGACTACGTGCAAGCGCACATGTGGATGGACTTGGCCGCATCTGGCTCCACGGGAGCCGACCAGAAGAAGTATTCATCCGCGCGTGACGAAGTTGCCGCCAAGATGAGTCCTCAGCAGATTGCCGAGGCACAGCGATTGGTGCGGGAGGCGCGATCTCAAAACGCTGCTTGATCAGCAGCGGCCAAGGTCCGCCGTCGAAACCAATCCGGCATACTCCGAAAGCCCTCAGATAGCGATAGACTTGTGGCACCTTCGGTCGCCGCCGGCCCGATCTCGCGGAAGACGATGCGACGGCCATAATATGCGCCGCGAGCTAAGCTATTACGGCAAGCGCATCCGGACACGCAGGTGGGCGACGAAAATATTCTCATCCCCAACCCCACGGGGCAGGACGCCTGCGACACCTCGCCGCCGGTCTATAAGGTTCAATGATTTTTGCTCAGCCAGCCAAATGCACTGTCCGTAGAAACGGCGGAAAGTGGCGGGTGAAGTGACCTTTTTCCCAAGGAACGAATGAAGTTCGGGACGCGCTACGCGAAGCGAAATAGTGCCCCGCCTCAATGCAACCACCCGCGTGTTTCATATCCTGCCTGTTTACCGCTATTCGGTGTCGGGCGGCCCCCCGCTGGTGCTACCCACTTCTGGGCCGCGCGCCACAAGCTGCCCATCCTGCTCCCTAAACTCCCAGGACAGCAGCAGCTCGCCGGCCGCGTAGCCAGCCCGCATTGAGACAAGCAGCGTCTCAAGTCCTCGGGCAACGAGCTGCGGGTCGGCCGATGCCTCCAGCTGATATGTGATCTCCCAGCCCCCCGGTCGCTCCGAAGCGACCATAAAATCCTTCACACCCCGGTGGTTCGGATGGGCGAACTCGCACAGGACAGAATACGCTATACAGAGCTTACCTTCGGACTGCTCCTGGTAGTAGAACCTGTCGAGCGAGTCGATGGCACTACAAATCTGGACCGTGTCGCCCTCAAAAACCTTCAGAAGCTCGCCGACCGACACCTTGTCGCGATGCTTTTTGAGGGCTGTCCCAAACAGGGTCTTCGGTATCAGCTCCTTGAGTGTCTCAACGCTGCCCTGCCGCGCAGCCGCCGTCAGCTCTCGAAGGCAATGAGCCGCCAGAGCCGCCGCCTCAAGGTGGCTTCGGAGCAATATCATTGCGGGCATCGTTTGACCGGCCTGCAGATGGCCAACGATGGGATCTTCGAGCGCCCTCATCCGGCAACGGGTACCAAGCGCGACGTGGCGCGTCCACGATGTGAGTTCCTCAGGCCCGACACCTAGGACTTCGCGCTTGCCGTTCAGGACATCTCCGCGCTTCCCCTTTGAAACCAGCGTAACGGAGACAGGCTCAAAGAAGGGCCGGAGGGGCAGACCCTGCACATGCTGATCGACCAGCTCAATCGCCTTAGCGTCCTCGGCGAGTGCCGGATATGTTTTCGCCAGGTTGGCAAGTCTCATAACGAGACTAGTCATCACTCCTCCTTTTGGGCTGACAAGCGGATTCTGGCCTTCAAGCCGCGCCTGGGCCTTCAGCCGGAGGTCCCTATCGAGAAGCTCGGAATCGTTCGCCTCGGCGTGAAGCTGCCTGTGCCTCTTTGCACGCTTCCACTAGCACGGCCTGTTTCTCAGGCGTTCCGCTTATGTCGCCATTGAAGCAGATTACAATGTTCGTTCCATTGCAGGGGCATACAACAAGTGAATGGAAGACACTGCCCGGATGTTCAACCTCGACTATGGGGACTTCGCGCTTACAGGCCGGGTTTCGGCAGAATGGCCCCCTGATGTACTCGTTAATGTTCCCCGCGGGCTCGGGCCTCAGGTGGTAGCTATCCGCAAAGAATTCCCCGAGCAGTTGCCAATCTAGGGCCTTCCAAGTAAACCACCGTGGGGTGTGGCGCTTGCGGCCCTCCCATGCCAAATGGATTAAGAGCAAGTTACCGAGTACCAGTATCCCCAGCAACCAGAGCGGAATGGGCAAAGTCCTCAAGAGAAAGGCATATATACCAGGCCACTAATCGAAAGTGTGTCCTATCCACAGAACGCCAGCCGCGATGAGCGGACGACCTTGCTCCAAATCTGATCCCACGACAAGTAGTGCCGCAACGTCTTCGATGTGAGCATGTCATATCTCCACGCGCCCGATCTCATCGAGGCGGATCCCAGCGGCACGGTGTCGGCAGGAGTGCCGACACGGCACGCTGAGAGCGTGCGCCACGATTACAGCTTCAACAACTCACGCAGGCGCTTGGTCTGCACCCGGCTGACCGGCACTTCCGTATGCTTCTTATCGTCCATGCGGAGCTGGTAGCTGGACTTGAACCAGGGCACCACTTCCTTGATCTTGTGGATATTCACCAGAAATGACCGATGTACACGCCAGAAGGTGTCTTTATCTAAGTTGGCTTGCAGATCTTCGATGGTGCGGTAGTTCGAATGCCCTTCCACGTTGGTGGCCACCAGCGTAATCAGGCCGTTGTCGATGGTGGCGTAGATCACATCCTGCGCGTCCACGATGAAGTTGCGGTTGGCATTGCGGATCAGCAGCTTGGTGCGGTGCGGAGGCGCGGAAGCCGGCAGCGAGGCGGCGCCTTCCGGCCTTTTGTCTTTTTCTCTATCGACGGCCGACCGCCGCGCGCGGTCGATGGTTTCCGCCAGGCGCGCCTTGTCCACCGGCTTCAACAGATAGTCCATGGCTTCCAGGCGGAACGCTTCCACGGCGTACTGGTCGTAGGCGGTAACAAAAATGAAATGCGGCAATTCCATCCCGGACTCGCGCAGCTCGCGTACCACCGAAATGCCGTCCTGGCCGGGCATGTGGACGTCCAGGAAAACCAGGTCCGGCTCGGCTTTGCGGATCAACTGGACGGCCTCCAGGCCATTGCGGCCAGTGGCCACCACCTCCACTTCCGGAAAGTCCCGCAACAGGTAAGCCAGCTCGTCGCACGCCAGTTCTTCATCATCGACAATGACGGTAGTCAAAACGGCTGTCGCACGGTCTCGCATCGAGTTGGTATTATAACATTTCGCCCCGCACCGGCAGTTTAGCCGCTCTGCGGACAGGCAGCCCTGCCTAAGTTGAGAGGAGTAAAGGATTTGCCAGATAAAGAACAAGTGTCCATCGCGCCGGCGGAGGGGAAGCTGGGGGTGTTGATCCCCGGCATGGGTGCTGTCACGACCACCTTCATCGCCGGCGTGGAGGCCATTAAGCGCAATCTCGCCAAGCCCATAGGCTCGGTCACCCAAATGGCCGCCATCCGGCTGGGAAAGCGCACCGAGGGCCGCAGCCCCCGCATCAAAGACTTCGTTCCCCTAGCCAGGCTGGACGATCTGGTTTTCGGGACTTGGGACATCTATCCCGACACCTGCTATGAAGCTGCGGAAAAGGCCGGCGTGCTGGAGATGCCCTTGCTGGAGCAACTCCGCGAGCCGCTATCGGCGATCCGGCCCATGCCGGCGGTCTTCGACCAGGAGTTCGTGCGCCGCATCGATGGACCGAACAAGAAGCCCAAGGCGTCCAAGATGGACCATGCCGAGATGCTGATGGACGACATTCGCAACTTCCGCGAGTCCACCGGCGCCGCGCGCCTGGCGATGATCTGGTGCGGTTCCACGGAGGTTTTCCATAAGCCCGCCACCGTTCACCAGACGCTGGCCGATTTCGAGTGCGGCTTGCAGAAGAACGATCCGGAGATCTCGCCCAGCCAGATCTATGCCTATGCCGCGCTGAAGAGCGGCGTGCCCTACGCCAATGGCGCGCCCCATCTGACTACGGATACGCCGGCCCTGCTGCAGTTGGCGCGCGAACGCCAGGTGCCCATCTGCGGCAAGGATTTCAAGACCGGGCAAACGTTCATGAAGACGCTGATCGCGCCCGGGCTAAAGTCGCGCATGCTTGGATTGAACGGCTGGTTCTCGACCAATATCCTGGGAAACCGCGATGGCGAGGTACTGGACGATCCGGGCTCTTTCAAATCCAAGGAGGAATCCAAGCTGGAAGCGCTGGAACAGATTCTGCAAGCGGACTTATACCCGGATCTGTACAAGAATTTCTATCACAAGGTACGCATCAACTACTATCCGCCGCGGGGCGACGCCAAGGAGGGCTGGGATAACATCGATATCTTCGGCTGGCTGGGTTACCCGATGCAGATCAAGATCGACTTCCTGTGCCGGGATTCGATTCTGGCGGCACCGCTGGTGCTGGACCTGGTGCTATTCATGGATCTCGCACAGCGCGCCGGCATGCGGGGCATCCAGGAGTGGCTGTCCTTCTACTTCAAGGCGCCCATGCACGCACCCGAGCTTTATCCCGAGCACGACATCTTCATCCAATTGATGAAGCTGAAGAACACGCTACGCTGGATGCGGGGTGAAACCCTGATCACACATCTCGGACTGGAATACTACGACTAAGTGTATAACTTGAATCCGGACGCCCGCTTACCACTTACTATGAAGGTTCTTGTCATCGGGGGCACCTCGTTCATCGGCCGGCACCTGGTGAAGGAGTTGTGCGACGCCGGCCATGATGTAGCGGTCTTGCACCGCCAGGCGGCGCACGGCCTGCCGCGGCGCGTGGAGAACCTGATGGCGGATCGCAACGACGCCGAATCGGTCCAGCAAGCGCTCGATGAGCGGCGCTTCGACGTAGTCTACGACAACGTCTACGATTGGGAGCGCGGCACCACCGCGGCGCAAGTTCAGGCCACCGTGCGGGCTTGTGGCGACCGCGTATCGCGCTATATTTTCATGTCCAGCGTGGCGGCCTATGGCGACGGCCTGAATCATTATGAAGGCGACGCGCTGGCGCCGGATAACCATCCGGATACATACGTGCGCAATAAGGCGACGACGGAGCGGATGCTGTTCCGGATGCATCAACGGCACGGGCTGCCAGTGGTCACTTTCCGGCCGCCGTTCATCTACGGGCCGGGCAATCCATTCTACCGGGAAGCCTTCTTTTGGGATCGCATGCGGCTGGCGCGCCCGATTCTGATTCCGGGCGACGGCCACCGGCTGATGCAGTTCGTTTACGTAAAGGACTTGGTGCGCGCCTTGATCCGCGCCATGGAAGTGCCTAACGCCGCCGGCGAAGCGTTCAACATCGGCGATTCGCGGGCGTTGACGCAAGCGGAAGTGGTGCAGGCATTGGCCACCGCCGCCGGCAAGGCCCCCCAACTGATGCGCATCCCGCGCGAGGCGATTACGCATTTGGGGGGCAATCCGATGGGCGATCCCGCTTATTTTGGCGTGTATTTCGACGTGCCGCCGATCACGGAGAAGATGGGCAAGGCGGTGCGCGTGCTGGGTGTGCGTCCTACTCCATTCGACGAGGGCTTGAAAGCGACGTGGCGGTGGTACCTGCGGCACCGCAATGGCCAGTTTCCCCAGCCGGACTTTACTTTCGAGAATCGGTTGATGGCGCTCGTGAGGTCGAAGACCGCCAGCCAGGGCTAGCGGCATGGGTATGCAACTGGACGACGTGGAAGTGCGGGTGCTGGGCGCGCTGATGGAAAAAGAGATCGCCACGCCCGAGTATTACCCGCTCTCGCTCAACGCGCTGGTGAACGCTTGCAATCAGAAATCCAACCGCGAGCCGGTGGTATCGTACGACGAAGATACGGTGGAGACGGCGCTGGCGGGATTGCGGGCCAAGGGATTGGCGGTCCGTATGAGCGGCCACGATATGCGGGTGCCCAAGCATGCCCACCGTGTTTCCGAGGTGATCAACCTCGGCCGCAGGGAAGCCGCGATCCTCTGCGTCCTGATGCTGCGCGGGCCGCAGACCTCGGGCGAGTTGCGCGGGCGCACCGAGCGGTTGTACGAGTTCGACGATTTGGAAGCTGTGGATGCCTGTCTGACGCGTCTGATGGAATGGGAGCCGGAACCGTTGGCCGCACGACTGCCGCGCCAGGTAGGTTATAAAGAGGTGCGTTACGCACACTTGCTTTCCGGCGAACCTCCAGCGATACCGGTGACCCAGGGTGCCGGCGCTCGCGAAACGCACGAGGGCCCGATTGCGCGCCTGCAGGCTACGGTGGAGCGTCTGGAAGCTGAGGTCGCGGAGTTGAAGCGGCAGTTCGCGGAGTTTAAGCGGCAGTTTGAGTAGCGAGCGTCGTGCCAAGCTTGCCGCCCTGGAGGACGGATACTGGGAATGGATGCAGGATCCGGAACTGGTAAAGCGGGCTAGCTCGTTTCATCCGTGGGATGCCATGACCCCGATGGCTCTGTCCGCCATCGTGAAGCGCGGTCCCTTCCGGTCGACCGTTGAAACAGGATGCGGCGGCAGCACCATCGTTTTGTCTCATTGCAGCGATCGCCACACGGTTTTCGCGATCGACGGTAAAGACGGAACGATCGGCGAGCTACTACAGGACAGCGATCTGCGCAACGAAAGAGCGATCTTCGTCGAGGGTGAGACTAAGGACACACTGCCAGCATACCCGTTCGAGGGCGAGTTCGACCTGGCGCTGCTGGATGGGCCGCACGCCTACCCATTGCCGCAAATCGAGTTTTCGTATCTCTTTCCGCGGCTAAGGCTGGGAGGGTGGCTGGTGGTGGACGATATCCAGATTCCCTCCGTTTATGAATTGTTCGATTTTCTAAGGAAGGAATCGTCGGTGGCGCTGGAAGAAGTAGTCGTGCGCACGGCGTTCTTCCGGCGGATCGGCGCTGTGGAGCAAGGACCCGATGGCTGGACGATGCAAGGAATCAATCGGCACACGGTTTGGCGTTATTCCTGGCGAGATCGGTTGCGAGGGCTGCTCGGCCGGCGTTGAGAAGGCGTTTGGTCACGAGCCCGCGAGGCGCAGAACGTTGACCAGATTCAACGGGCCGAGAGTGGGGAACCTTTCCGGTGAGGTTTCAATGGCCATGCGGATGGTTTCGAAGTCGCGCGGATTGTGGTGGACCAAGGGCATGCCGGCGACCAGCGCGGTGGCGGCGATCATGATGTCACACCGCCAGCGGAACAGCCGCTCCTGGCGCACCTCGAGAACGCGGTGACTGCGCTTCGGCGGGGAGGGCGGTTGCGGCAGCAGCACAGCTAGTTCCCCAGCGATTAGCGCCACGAGGGAATCGATCGGCAATACCTTCCCAGGTGTATTCAGGTAACTCTGCCGCGCCGACTCGGCGTCTGCCCGTCGTTCGGGCGCGAGCCGTGTGATGAGCATGGCATAGCCCCGCACGCGCTCCATCACTGTGATGGCGGAGACTTGTTTGAGATATTTCCCCAGATAAATGGCGAGCCAACGGCGGACAGCCGGGTCGATCGACTCTCTCAACCAGCTATCCGCGCTGGTGTCGAAAAGGTAAGGGCCAAGAGTAGGATCGATCAAGTCTCTTCGTCCATCGGCTCCATGATGATGCCATCGAGCAGCAACTTCTCTTCATCAGTCAACTTCGCGTGAGATTGGCAATAGGCCTCCCAAGCCTGCACCCGGCGCTGGCCTTCAAGCGCAGCCTCCTTCTTGGCACGCAAGCCTTCCTCAAGCACCTCGGAGACGATGACACTCAGGTTGACCTTGCGTATCTCCGCGATTCGCTCCGCCGCCGCAAGCGTTTTAACGGGGATGGTCAGGGTGGTGCGGCGCTTGTTGTTTTTGGCGCTGACGTGCATATATGCGCATTGTAGCATCAATTTGTGCATCAAGATGCATCACGATATCCGCCGCAGGAATTTGGGCGCCTTCCGATGCCGCGTGGCTTGCTCGAAAGCATACGCCAGCCTGATCAGCAGCGCCTCGGAATTCGCCGCGCCGAAGAAGGAAATGCCCACCGGCAGGCCGAAGGCATAGCCCGCCGGCACATTGATATTCGGGTAGCCGGCGACAGCCGCAGGGGTCGAACTGCCGCCCGGATCGTGGTCTCCATTGATCAGGTCCGTACACCAAGCCGGGCCCCCGGTGGGCGCGACCAGGGCATCCAGACGGAATTTGCTCATCACCGCGTCGATGCCCTCGGTACGCGAGAGCCTGTGATCTTTTTCGAGCGCGTCCAGATATTCCTTGCTCGTCAGCGGGCCTCTGGTTTGCGCCTTGATCATGAGATCCTGGCCGAAGAAAGGCATCTCCTGCTCGCGATGGCTGTCGTTGAAAGCGATCACTTCGGCGAGCGAATGTACGGGCGAATGGGGTCCCAACGCGCCGAGATACAGATTCAGGTCGTTCTTGAATTCGTAGCTTAGGACCACCCCTTCGGAATCGTCGAACTTGCCGGCGGTGGGGATATCGGCGGGGTCCACGATCTCCGCGCCCAGGCCCTTCATCGCCGCGATGGCCGTTTCAATGACGCGGTCGGTCTCTTCGCTGAAGCCGAAGAATTTGTCGCGGGCCACTCCGATACGCGCGCCGCGCAGCCCGTTGGGGTCGAGCGACTTGGCGTAGTCGGCGCCTGTGAGCGCGCCCAGCAGGATGGCGACATCGGCGACCGTGCGAGCCATGGGTCCGGCGGTGTCCTGGGAATGCGCGATGGGGACGATGCCGGTGGCCGGAATAAGGCCCAGCGTGGGCTTGATCCCGACCACACCGTTGGTTGAGGACGGGCACACGATGGAACCATCCGTTTCCGTGCCGATGGCCAGCGCGCAGAGGTTGGCGGAGACCGCCGCGCCGGATCCGGAGCTTGAGCCACAGGCATTCCGGTCAAGCGCGTAAGGGTTACGGGTCAGGCCGCCGCGCCCGCTCCATCCACTGGTGGAGTGGCTGGACCGAAAGTTGGCCCATTCGCTGAGGTTGGTCTTGCCCAGAATCACCGCGCCGGCGGCGCGCAATCGCTGCGCTACGACGGAATCCCGCGCGGCAATGGAACCCAGCAGCGCCAGCGATCCGGCGGTGGTCATCATGCGGTCGGCGGTGTCGATGTTGTCCTTGATTAGCACAGGAATGCCGTGCAGAGGGCCGCGTGGGCCTTTGGCTTTGCGCTCGGCATCCAGGGCGGCGGCGATGGACAGGGCGTCGGGGTTGAGCTCGATCACCGCATTGAGCGCGGGGCCGCGCTTGTCGATGGCGGCGATGCGATCAAGATAGCGTTGAGTTAGCGCGGACGCAGTGAGGCTGCCCGCGGTCATGCGCTTCTGCAGATCGGCGACGGTGGTTTCTTCCAATTCGAAACGGGCAGGCGCGGCCAGCGCGCCGACAGCCAGTGCGGCGGAGCTAATCAAAGTACGGCGCGTCAAGTCCATTGGTTAATCCGGTCAGTCCGAGATTTCGATGCGGGGGCCTTCCTGCGGGCCGATCTCTACGATGCGGGCGATGGTGTTGCGCGCCAGATCGATGAAGTCCGCGCCTGCCGCACTCGGGTCGTCGTCGAGAGCGATGGGCTTGCCGGTATCGCCGCCCACGCGCACGGCCGGATTAAGCGGCAATTCGGCCAGGAAATGGACCTTCATCTCGGCGGCAGTGCGGCGTCCGCCGCCATGGCTGAAGACATCGATGCGTTCGTTGCAATGCGGGCAGATGAGATAGCTCATGTTCTCGACGATGCCCAGGATCGGCACGCGCACCTGATGGAACATGTGCACCGCCTTGCGCGCGTCTTCGAGCGAAACGTCCGATGGCGTGGTGACCACGATGGCGCCGGTGATGGGCGCTGTCTGGATGAGCGTGAGCTGCACGTCGCCGGTGCCGGGCGGCAGGTCGATTACCAAGTAGTCGAGCTCGCCCCAATCCACACCGCGCAGAAACTGCTGGATGACGCTGTGCAGCATGGGTCCGCGCCAGACCAGCGGCTTGTCGCCGGGATTCAGGAAGCCCATCGACATCAGCTTCACCCCGAATTGCTCGAGCGGCTGGATGCGCTCGCCGTAAGCCATCGGAGTGCGATTTATGCCCATCATCAGCGGCACGTTGGGGCCGTAGACATCGGCATCCATGAGGCCTGTGGGGTGGCCCAGCTTGGCCAGACCGACGGCCAGATTCACGGCCACGGTGGTTTTTCCAACACCGCCTTTGCCGGAGCCTACCGCGATCAGATTCTTCACACCAGGAATGGGTAACTTGGGCGGTTGCCCCGGCTGATTCGGACTCATGCAATCTATGGTAGCAGCGTGGGGCGGGGCTCCAGATCTCTCTCGGCATGAGCTCGAGGGCCGCCTTGAAAGGCGGCTGCGGCCAAGATTGGCCGCCCTCCAACCGGATTTCATCACTTCCGCCGGTCAACGACCTGAATTTTTTTCTTGACTGTATCAGTAAACTAGTACACTATATGTATAGATGACGAAAACAGAGCCCTTCGCCTTCCGCCTGGACCTCCACAGCGGGGTCCCGGTCTATCGCCAGATCATCGACCAGGTCCTGGGCGGTATGGCGTCGGGCAAGCTGGCCGTGGGCGACCAGATCCCTACGGTCCGGCAAGTTGCGGTAGACCTCGCCATCAACCCCAATACCGTGGTGCGCGCCTATCGCGAGCTCGAAATCCGGGGGGTTCTCGAGACCCAGCAGGGCACCGGCACCTTTATCGCGCAACGCGAAGTACAGCAGGGCAAAGTCGAGCGCCGCCGCCTGCTGGCGCAGCTTGTTTCCGAATTTGTGGCGCGTGCCGGCAGCGCCGGATTTACAGTCGACGAACTAAAGGAGCAACTCAATGATCTATAGAATGACGAAGTCGGGAAGACAGGAAGGATTCGAAAAGGGCGAGAAAATGCCCATCAGCAGCATCGGCGCCGCGCTCGGCATCGTTTGCATCGTGGCCGGCGTCGTGGTGACCGCCGCCACCAACCAACCCGT
>JBEKTJ010000058.1:0-34284 GCA_049516155.1 Bryobacteraceae bacterium | reverse complement strand
TGAACGGCGTCTGCCCCTCCGGCGTCCAGTCGCGTACTTTCGCCTACGATTCGCTCGCGCGCCTGACCAGCGCCACGAACCCCGAAAGCGGCACGACCTCCTACACCTACGACAATGACGGCAACCTGCTTACGAAGACGGATGCCAATACCGACAAAACCACCATGACGTACGGTGCCCTAAACCGCGTCGCGTCCAAAGCCTACACCTTCGTATCCGGCTATTCCACTCCAAACGTCACATACTGTTACGACGGCAACACGCAGGGCGCATGCACCTATGCGCCGTCCGGCAGCGAGAGCAATCTGATCGGCCATCTGTCGCTGGTCAGTTCGTCGGCTTCCAGCACGGCGTACGGCCAATATAGCGCTTTGGGCAACATCATGCAGAGCATCCAGAGCACCGGTCCCGACAGTTACCCGTTTTCCTATACATACAATCTCGCCAACGCAATGACACAGATGACGCTGCCCTCCGGCCGCACCGTCACTTGGAGCTACGATAGCGCGAACCGCGTCAGTAGCGCGGGCGGAACGCCTCCGGGGGGCACGGCAAAAAGCTACGCTTCGTCCATCTCCTATGCGGCCCAAGGCCCCATCAGCCAGTTCACTCTGGGCAATAACCTGGTGGAAGTGCGTAGCTACGACACCTACCGGCAGCAGCCCATCGGCGCCACCCTGGGTATCAATGCCAACGACTCCAGCAGGCTGGGGCTCGGCTTCAACTACTGCGCGAGCGGCGCCTACTCCTGCACCAACAACAACGGCAATCTGCAGAGCCAGACGATCGCGCCGCTGGGCGCCACCCAGACCTACACCTACGACAGCTATAACCGGCTCTACACGTCCACGGAGAAGACCGGCGCCAACACCAACTGGTCTGAGGCGTTCAATTACGACATCTATGGCAATCGCTGGGTGGCGCAAGTTCCCGCTCCCGTGGGGATTACCCTATCGGCTTGGACCGTGCAGTCCAACTTCTACAATCCCCTCACCAACCAGATTGTCAACAATAATAACTTCGGCTATGACAACGCAGGCAACCAGACCAAAATCAACCCCTACGCGGTCACCTACGACGTGGAGAATCGGCAGACGGGCTTCACCAGTACGGGCAACGGTTCGGCCACTTACACCTATGATGGCGACGGACGGCGGGTCACGAAGACCACAGGCGGCGTGACGACAACGTATGTCTACGACGCCGCCGGCGATCTGGCTGCGGAATACTCGAGCCAGCCGCCGTCGATGCCCTGCCAGACATGTTATTTGACCACCGACCATCTGGGCAGCACGCGCGCGATTACGGATCAGAACGGGAACGCAGTGTCGCGGCACGATTTTTTGCCGTTCGGGGAAGAACTGGCCACCAGCAACCGGACGGCGGCGCTGGACTACGGGGTCGCGGACAACGTGATGCACAGGTATACGGGCCAACAGCGAGACCTGGAAGGGCCCGGCCTGGACTTCTTCCATGCCCGGTATTTCCAGGGCGCGCAGGGCCGATTCACCAGCCCGGACCCTACCGGGCTTGGGGCAACCGTGACAAACCCACAGTCTTGGAACAAATACGCTTACGTCAGGAACAATCCGTATGGATTTGTCGACAAGAATGGGCTGTACCCCGCGTCCGTGCATCACGATATAGATAAACTCGCCTTTCCCTCGCTCTGTGCGGCCGACCTGGCCATCGTGATGCAAGGCAGCGACTACCAGGACCGCTGGGCAGGACAGGCGCCGGATCAGGCGTATACCCACGGTCAGCAGGATGGATTTACCTATGACATGCACGAGAAGGAGCGAGGTGACGAACTGGTGGACCGACTTCTCAAGGAGGCTGCAGATCTGCAGAAGCAGTGGCTCGGCTCCGGACACACCGGGCACAACCCCGGGTCTTTATTCCGCGTCGGCCAAGCGGCGCACCTGCTTCAAGACCGGACCTCCTGGTTTCACCAGGCGTTCCCTCGCTGGTACGGGGGATTGCCGGGAACCGATTGGTTCCATGGAGCGTTCGAGAACCTCTATAAGTTTCATTGGTTTCATCCAACCGATGTACGTCAGGCGGTTAAGGTAACAGCGCCTCTGATCTCCGCCCTGGACACGCCGGCTGTAACATCAACCATAACCTTCGGGCCAATCGAAGTTGTGACATCGACGATCACCTTTGTCGTCGAGTCGAATGATCCTAAGGAGCCGCCGCAGTGAGCACTGAGCCTGTAGCGCGCAGGTCCTCGCTCCTAGCGGCGGGGCAATAAAATGCTGAAGTTGGGCAGCACAGTTGGCATTGGGTTAGCCACGGTGGCCTTGGTCCTTGGCTGGTGCGGCGTCACAGTAGGCATCGCATATCTAATCCGCGACAGCGCCTCCAATGGCGCAATGGCCCTGCTATTCCTGTTCGGCGTTCCACTGCTTCCCGGTGCGTCGGTGTGCATGGTAGTGGGCCCGCACAGCGATTCGTGCCTACCAGCGAGCCTAGTTGCAAATTTGGTTTTCTATTTGGCGGTCGTTTTCATAATCAGGGGCCGGCGAGCCAGCCGGAAGCATCGGGACTGACGATGCTATTAAGGGCTGGAAGGGAAAAACGAGCATGCGAACTTCGGGTTTTCTATCGACGATTTTGGGCTATTGCTGCTGGGCCAGCCTCCTTGGCGCACAAGCCGCCGACCCTGACGCCAGGCTGGAGCGGCAGGCCGGGAGCGAATTCGATGCTGGGGAGTACGCGACGGCGGCCCGGGACTTCCAAGCAATCACAGAGCACAATCCCTCCAATATCTCGGCGCAGATTCTGCTTGGGTTCGCGCTGTTCAGGCAAGAGAAATATGCCGAATCCGTCCCTGCATACGAGAAGGCCTTGTCGCTTGAGAGGTCCGGGCGGGCACTTTCGACCGATCAGCACCGCATCATAACGGACCAGCTTGCAATGGCCTACGGCATCAGCGGGCAGATCGGAAAGGCTCGCGATCTGCTGGGCGAGGCAATCAGGCACGACCCCGAGTATCCGCTGAATTACTACAACCTGGCGTGCACGTTCGCAGAACAGGGCGATAAGGCCAAAGCGCTCACCAATATCGAGCTTGCATTTGAGCGAAGAGCTAATGTCCTGCGGGGGGAGCAAATGCCCGAACCCAGGGCAGATCCATCGTTTCAGAAGTACGTTCGCGACGCCGACTTCGTCGCCCTCATGAGGAAGCTCGGTCTCAAAACCGCCGACATTCCGACCAAGGGAGTGGCCAAGTGACATGGTCCCCCGGGGCTCCGGTACCCCCTTTGCCGGATGCCACGGCCACGAAACTGGCGATTCGCCGGAGATCAATCGGCGCGATTGCGCAAGCACGTCTATCGCGTGCCGGAGCTCAGATTCCCCGCGGAAATTACCGGGCAAAGACCTTGCCCGAGGGTGCGGAATGATCTGCCAAGTGAATGCGGGCCTTTACTATCAGTCGCAACGGGTCGCTGGAGGAATTCATGGAACGTACATCAGGACGTAACCGAGTGAGGAAGCTGGGTGGGCTGGCGCTGGCGTTGCTCATCGCATCGAGCTTGGCCCACATGCAACTGCAAGCACAGGCGCCCACGCTGAGCAAAGAATACATCAGGCTGGGAGGCCGCATCCTGGCCATTGAACAGGCCGTGCCACTCGGTTACGCGGCGCCGGTTTATGAAACCTGGAACTATCTCACCAACTCCGATAACGTCGCCCCCTATGTCCTGGTGGGTGCTGGCGACTTCGACCGCAACGGCGTCCCCGACTTGGTCTACATGAACACCACCACCAGCCAGGTCATCGTCAATTACTACGGCGGAACCGGCGGCGCCACTCTTATCGGATCGGCCTGGCTGGATGAGGCGGGCGCACCCGGCTGGACCGTCGTGGCGGTAGCCGACATGAACGGCGACGGCGTGCCCGATCTGATCTGGCAGGATAACGCCACTGCGCAAGTGACCGTGCATTATTACGGCGGAGTTGGCGGCGCGACCGACATCGGCTGGAATTGGATGAACCAGAACAACAACTCCGGTTGGACTGTCGCCGGCGCGGCGGATTTCGACGGCAATGGCACACCCGACCTGGTGTGGCAGGACCAGTCCACCGCGCAGGTTACCGTCCATTACTACAGTTACGTCGGTGGTGTTCCCACCGACACCGGTTGGAACTGGCTGGACCAAGCAGGGGCTTCCGGATGGTCCGTGCGGGCCGTGGCGGACATGAACGGCGATGGCGTGCCGGACTTGATATGGGAGGACAACAGCACAGGGCAAGCTACCGTACACTTCTACGGCGGCGCGGGCGGGGCGGTCGATGAGGGTTGGGCTTGGCTGCGCAATGGCGTCAGCGCGCCCGGCTGGCGGATCGCGGCGGCGGCGGACTTCAACGGCGATGGCACGCCCGACCTGGTCTGGCAGAATTACAGCTCGTCCAGCTATCCGCTGTGGACGGTTACGGTGAACTACTATGGCCCGGGGTAGGCGGCCTCTCGGCCACTAAAAGACGACCGTTGGAGGATCTATGAAATGGACTTCAGGATATGACCGGGTGATGAAACTGGGTGGGCTGGCGCTGGCGCTGCTCATCGAATTGAGCTTGGCCCCCATGCTGCAAGCGCAGGCGCCCACGCTGAGCAAAGAATACATCCGCCTGGGAGGCCGCATCCTGGCCATCGAGCAGGCCGTGTCGCTCGGCTATACGGCGCCGGTCTATGAAACCTGGAACTATCTGAACACCGCACCCGATTCGGGCTGGACGGGTTCGGGCACCTGGGTCGTGGTAGGTGCGGGCGATTTCGACCGCAACGGCGTGCCGGACCTGGTCTATATGAATACGAGCACTCGCCAGGTGACCGTGAACTACTATGGTGGGGCGAACGGCGACACCATAATCGGCTGGGCCTACTTGAATGCCGCGGGCTCTCCCGGCTGGACGGTGGTGGCGGTAGCCGACATGAACGGCGACGGCGTGCCCGATCTGATCTGGCAGGACAGCGCCACCAGCTATGTCACGGTGAATTACTATGGCGGCGCGGGTGGCGCCACGCTCATCGGTTGGAACTGGCTGCGCCAAGTCAACAATTCGGGGTGGACCGTGGTAGGCGCCGCGGACTTCGACAGTAACGGCACGCCCGACCTGGTGTGGCAGAACACGTCGACCACGGCGGTTACCGTCAATTACTACGGCCTGGTGAGCGGAGTTCCCACCTTCACCGGGTGGAACTGGCTGAACGAGGCGGGATCCCCCGGTTGGACGGTAAGGGGCGCGGCGGACATGAACGGCGATGGTGTGCCGGACTTGATCTGGGAGAACAACAGTACCGGCCAAGTCACCGTGAATTTCTATGGCGGAGCGGGCGGGGCCGTGTTGCAAGGCTGGCAGTACCTCCGCAACGGCGTCGGCTCTCCCGGTTGGCTGGTCGTGGCCCTCGCGGACTTCAACGGCAATGGCACGCCCGACTTGGTCTGGCAGCAGATGGCCAGCCCCTACGCGGTTACGGTGAACTACTATGGTCCGGGGTAGCGTGCCGACGGTCTACTGCTTCTTAGGCGCCGGCGCCGACCCCCGCAGAATAATCTTCACCGCGCGGTCGCCATTCTCCCCGCTCAGCCACTGCACCGTTACCTTCTGCTTCAGCTTGGGCTTTCCGCCCTCCGGGGCGTAGCGGGTTTCCGCGCTGATCAGGAAGGCGCGAACGGTGGCTTTTCCCAACACCGTTTGCTTCAGCGTGATGCTCTCTTCCGTCAGGGCGGTCACCACCCCGGCGAAGTATTGATCCACCGGCTGCTGCGCGCTAGGCGGCGGATCGTCCTGGCTGCGCACAGCACTGGGGCCGGCCAAGGCCAGAAGCACACCGATCGTGACGCTGGAAACAAACCGCACATCCCTTAGATTAAGAAAAAGGAATGAAGGCTGGGTAAACTTCGGATTAAAGTTCATTCATTCCAGTGCGGTCCGGCCGCCGCGCCAGTGGGAACCGCTTCGAGCGTCGCCGGTTGGGCCACGGCGGCAGGCAGCGATACCGTGAAGCGGGTGCCTCTGCCAGGCGCGCTATCCACCTGAATCGTGCCACCGTGGGCCTTGGCGATCCAGGCCACGAAGCTTAACCCCAGGCCCAACCCCGGCTCCGTGGACGCATAGGTTTCCTGCGTGGGTACGCGGTAGAAGCGCTCGAAAATGTGCGGGATGTGCTCCTCCGGAATGCCGCAGCCGGTATCCTCCACTTCGATCACAATCGCCTCCGCCAGGTTGCGCAGGGCGACGTGTACGCGCCCGCCGGCCGGGGTGAACTTCAGGGCGTTGGACAGCAGGTTGGAGAGCATGCGCTCGATCTGGACGCGATCCACCTCCGCCGGGCATTCAGGCGGCAGATCGGCGGAAAGCTCGACGTGCGCGCCCTCGGCGGGGATCTGGAATTGTTCCACAATGTCGCGCACCACCGAGGCCAGGTCCAGCCGCGTCTTCTGCAACGCAAGCTGGCCGGATTCGGCTTGCGAAAGCAGTAGCAGCGCGCGCACGATTTGCGAAAGCCGCTCGATATCCTGCAGCGAATTCAGCGTGGCGTCGCGATATTGATCGACGGTCTTGGCGGTGAACAAGGCCACCTCGAGCTGGCCGCGGATGGCGGTGATGGGGGTGCGCAGTTCGTGCGAAACATCGGTGGAGAATTGGCGGATCTGCTGGAACGAGCTTTCCAGGCGCTCGATCATGCTATTAAAAGTGAGGATGAGGTAATCCAACTCATCTCCGGCGGCGCGCGTGGGGATACGCAAGCTCAAATTCGAGCCGGTAATGCGCTGCGCGGTTTGCGCCACGTGCATCACCGGCATCAGGGCGCGGCCCGTCAGAAACCATCCCAGCAGGCAGCCGCAGAGCAGCGACAGCGGGATCAGCCCGGCATACATCCAGGTGTAGCGCTGCAGGATCTTGTCGTTTTCGTCCATGGGGCGGCCGACGGCCACGTAGAACGGGGTGTGCGGGTTATCCTCGAAGATCACGCCGGCGCGGATCAAATAAGGCGTGCCGTGCGGGCTGGCGCGGCGCTTCCAAACCGGCTGTCCGCTGCGGATGGCCGCCTCGATTTCCTTGGGCTGCTCGATGCCGATGGATTCGTAAATGGTGGAGAATTGCATCACGCAGCCCTTGGCATCGGCCAGCACGTAGACGCGCCGCAGCCGTTCCACGGCGAAGTCTTCATCGGGATCGTTCTTGTCGTATTCCCATTTAGGTTTGTAAGGGCCGCAGGGTTCGTGCTCGGCGCCATGCCCGCGCGTGGGCACCCTCTCGACGTGCAGATAGCCCTTCATGGCGACCCACTCCTGCTCCAAAAGATCGTGCGCTTCGGAGTTCAGGGTGTAGGCCAGCCGCTCGCGGAAGAGTGCGGCCGTGCCCACCAGCAGCAGCGCAAACAGCAGCGCGTATCCGGCCGTCAGCCGGAAGCGCAGGCCGCGCGTGAGGTGGCGCTTGGCGGACACCCTACTCCTGCCGCTCCACAGGCTGCTCGGCTGGTTTCTCGGCGGCCTTATCGGGCGGCGCTTCGATCATGTAGCCGATGCCACGCACCGTCTGGATGAGCTTCTGCCCGAACCGGTCGTCGATTTTGCTGCGCAAGTGGCGGATGTAGACGTCCACAATGTTGGTCAGGCCATCGTAATCCATGTCCCAGACGTGCTCCACGATCATGGTCCGGCTGAGCGGGCGGCCCTTGTTGCGCATCATGTATTCGAGAATGCCGAATTCCTTGGGGGCCAGGTCGATGGGCTCGGCCGCGCGGGTGACTTTGCGCCGGATGCAATCGAGCGCGAGGTCGGCCACCTGCAGCCGCTCGGGGGAGGGCTGGCCCCGCCGCAGCAGGGCGCGCACGCGGGCCAGCAATTCGACGAAAGCGAAGGGCTTCACCAGGTAATCGTCGGCGCCTTGCTCCAGGCCGCGCACCCTATCCTCCAGTGCCCCGCGCGCGCTCAGAATAAGCACCGGCGGACCGGCCTTGCGGTTGCGGACCTTCTCAAGCACCTGGAGACCGTCCATATCGGGTAGCATGATATCCAGGATGACGAGGTCGTAGTCGGTGGCATGCACGAACTCTAAAGCGGTGCCGCCGTTGGGCGCGGCGTCCACGGCATACCCGGCGCCCTGGAGGCCGCGGCACAAAAAATCCGCGATGCGCTTTTCGTCTTCCACTACCAGAAGTCGCACGATATTAGTTTAGCGCAGCCGCCGCGTGGGGCAGGCTCGAAGCCTGGGGTCGTCCTCCGCATACCCCAGCCTCCACCGGTCCCAAGAACCCGAGTGCAAAGCCGCCATTCGCTTCAGCGCCCTTACCTTCGGCCTGCGCACCTGCAGTACCATCCTCGCCGGCGAAAACGCTAGTGGGTCAGTTTGCTTGGAGGGCGGCCAATCTTGGCCGCAGCCGGCTTTTAGCCGGCTTACAGCACCGCCAACTGACCAACTACCCGCGCTTGCGGTCGGTGGTTCGCGTGGCGTAACATGCAGTTTGCGCCGGACACAACATCTAATTGGCTTGGCCTGTGCGGCGCTGGTGCTCTTATTCACAGTATGCCACCGGTGGCTGGAGACGCCGCTCTGGAGCTTCAACGGCTCACGGCTGATGCCATCGTTCGCCCTCGCCCGCGGCGTCAATTACTACGTTCTTTCGCCGCCCGGGGGGCCGCTTTACAACAGTTTGTACGGACCGCTGGTGGCGGTGGTGTATCTGCCCGCTACGCTGTTTCGTTCGCCCAATAGCGCCGTTCTGGCGGGAGCGGCCATCACCGTACTGCTGTGCTTTTCAGCCGCGGCCTTCCTGCATTTTGCGCCATTCGGCGCGGGGCGCGGTCCTGTCGATACGCTGGCCTTCATCACGGCGGGTTTTCTGATGTGTTATCTCGAGCCGCTGAAGTATTCCTGCTTCAACATCCACGCCGATGGTTCGGGCCTGGCATTCGGCGCAGTGGCGTGCGGAGCGCTATACTCCCGCGGGCCGCGGCAATGGCGCGCAGCCTTGCCGCTATCCGCCTTGTGCGCGGTCTTTTCCATTTTCTGCAAGCAGACGTTCCTGCCGGTGCCGGTGGCCCTGCTGGTCTATCTGTGGGTTGCCGAGGGAAGCGCGCGGGCGGTGCGCTACCTGTACTGGTTAATAGCCGCGGCCGCCCTGGCCGCCGGCGGGGCGATGTATGTGGCAGGCCCTGCGAATCTCTATCACTGTCTGCTCTGGGTGCCCGCGCATCATCCTTGGAACGACGCGTCGCATATCGTGAGCGCCATCCAGGCCATGCGCAGTTTCATTAGGGTGTCCATGCCTGTCCCGGTGCTTTTGGTGGCCTGCGCGGTGTATCTTTGGATCGGCGGCTGGACCAGCGGCCGGCTGCGCGGACCGGAACTGGGAGCCCTGGCGGCGAACCGTTGCGTGCCGCTGCTGCTGGTGGGCGTCGCGCTGCTGCCGTTCTCGATCATGGGCCGCGCCAAGGCCGGCGGCGACGTCAATAGCCTGAGTTTCTCGCTGTTCTTTCTTACTTGCGGACTTACCGTAATGCTGGCGGATGTTTCACGCGGTGCCCAGAGCGGATCGCCGCGGCGGGTGGCTGCGCCGGTAATGGCGGCCATTCTGATCGTACTGGCGATATCCGAGGCGCCTTTGGCAATGGATATCCGGGCCAGCGTCAGGCGCCTGCCGCAAGCTCCGCAGCAGGTCGCTTTCGATTATCTGAAGCGGCATCCGGGCGGCGCCTACTTTCCGTGGTTCCCGCTGTCGCATTATGATGCAGAACACCAGTTCCGGCATTATGCCTTTGGCATCGTCGACCGGCTGATGGCGGGAGAGGCGGTGAGCAAAGCGGAGTTCCTGGCATACGTTCCGACGGACCCAAAAGTGATTGCATTTGCCGCGGACGGAACGCGGGAGTTGTTCGGATATGACTTGCTGAAATATCTGCCGGAGTATCGCTTCCAGGTGAACGACCCCGACCTGCCGGGATGGCTGGTTTACGGGAAGGTGCCTCGGTAGCATCATATTCTTTGCTCAGGGTGGGGGTCTGGGCTTGCAGCATCGGGGCCAGGCTTAATGCGACGAGCAGGGCGGGCGCCAATACAGCCAGCTTCCTCGCCCGCTCATATCCTGAAGTCCATTTAGTATTTGCAGCATATCCAGCCCTTGCTGGAACATCAACATTTTGCATGATAGAGTCTTTGAACCTGCCGTCAGACCGTCCGTTTGGGCGAAGACGCTTCTGGATGAAAAGTGTGGTCGACTTCCAAGGTCGAGTCCGCCCCTGGCACTGGCTCTGAGTAGACCTCGGCCGCCTCTAACGATTCGGCCATGATAATGTCCAGTGAGAGAACTGCTGCCAGCTTCCACACGACCCTGTGGCCATCCCCGTTGAGATAGGATTATTCCCTCTCGTAACCGATTTCCAGAGCCTTCTAGAAAGCGGCTTCGAAATCGGTAGAGTGAAACAGGTGCAAGGAGTTAGAGTATTCGACCAGTCCTTTCGTCTCGACGATAATCCCAAATCGCAGTCTAGAACTAAACCAGGTCTCGTGTGTCATTTTGTATACTGCCAGTCTCACGCCATGGTTGCTAGCGCAATGGCGCCCAATACTCCCGCATCGCCGCCCAACCCTGGCGGCACAATATATTCGGCGACTCGCTCCATGATCTCGGGCGCCTGAATGTAGCCGTTGAGCAGCGCCAGCACTTGGGCGCGAATGCGGGGGAACAGGTGCACCTGGCGCATCACACCGCCGCCCAGAATAATCCGCTGCGGTGACAGGGTACAGATCCAGGTAGCCAATCCCAAGGCAATGTAGTGAGCCTCCAGGTCCCAGGCGGCGTGCTCGGGCGGCAGTGTCTCGGCGCGACGGCCCCACCGGGCTTCCATCGCGGGTCCGGAGGCCAAGCCCTCCAGGCAATCGCCATGGAAGGGGCAGCCGCCGGAGAAGGGATCGGCGCGCAAGTCGTGCGGCACGCGGATGTGTCCCATCTCGGGATGGATCAGACCATGCAGCAGGCGGCCGTTGGCCATGCCGCCGCCTCCGATCCCGGTGCCGACCGTTAGATAAAGAAACGTATCCAGGCCCTGTGCCGCGCCCCAGCGGGCCTCGCCTAGCGCCGCTGCGTTCACGTCCGTGTCGAAGGCCACCGGCAATCCCGTGGCGCGGCGTATGGCGCCCATCAGATCCGTATCGCGCCAACCGTTCTTGGGGGTCGAAGTGATGTAGCCGAACTTGGGCGATGCGGGATTCAAGTCCACTGGACCGAACGATCCGATGCCGATGGCTCCGAGCGGCTCGGGCTGTGCGCGAAAGAATTCCAGCGCGCGCGCAATGGTTTCGGCTGGCATGGTTGCGGGAAACTCACTGCGAGCGAGTAATTTACGGCTTTCGCCGCCGGTGGCGCACACGAACTTGGTGCCGCCGCACTCGATTCCGCCGTATACAGGCATCCTGCCTGTTATACCGCGAAGCATGTTTCCTGAGAGTAAACCATCTGCGCGGGCACGACTTAGGTTAAGGATATCCCGATTATGTATGTAAACCGCCGCGCTACGGCTTTGCTCTGCCTTTTTGTTGCGGTAGGGTACGCCGCCGTTCCCCCAGTTATTACCCCCGTGCCGCCCCCGAAGCGGCGTACAACCCCCGCGACGGGCCAGCGGCCGGTAATCGCCGCGAAGATGGCGCCACTGAAGGACGCCGACCTGGAAAAAAACATTCGCGCGCGTTTCGCCAAGTCCAAGATTTCAGTGCATCATTTTCAGGTTCATGTGCAGGGCGGGGTCGCCACAATCGAGGGACAGACCGATGTCTTGCAACATAAAGGCACGGCCACCCGGCTGGCCAAGAATGCCGGCGCCGTCAAAGTGGTGAACAAAATTGCCGTGAGCCAGGCGGCCAAGGACAAAGCGGCTGACAATCTGGCATCGGGCCGGCGGCGCGCACAAGTCAAACGCAGCGACACGACGACCACGCGCACGTTGAAGCGGTCCAGCTAGAACGCGCCGGAGCTTGCCCACAGGGCGACCGCGATTCCCGCCAGGCCCAGGAAAGTACCGAACGGCAGTTCGTAGGTGGCCGGGTCCTGGTGCGCGATTCGGATGTAGGCGTAGCCGATCAGCGACCCGGCCATGGATCCGGCGATCAGCACCAGCAGCGCGCCGTTCAAACCCAGGAATGCGCCCACCATGGCCACCAGCTTCACGTCGCCCAGGCCGAGGCCTTCGCGGTGGCGCAGCTTGAAGTAGAGCCAGCCGGCGAACCACAAGCACAATCCGGGAACCATGGCGCCCAGCAGGGCCTCCGCAACCGAAGTCCAGTGCGGATTGCCGCGCAGGCTCGTGTCCCACAGAAGCACCTCCGCGATATACGGCTTGAGCGGTACGAACCAGGCCAGCAGCAGTCCGGCCGCTGTGCCGCCCAAGGTGAATTCGTCGGGTAGTATCCGCGCCTCCAGATCGGAGAACGTCAGCTCCACCAGCAATGCGCTCAAGAGGCAGAACTTCAAGGCTGGGAGGCTCGGTCCAAGCCGCCAGACGAAGACGAAGAATAGCCCGCCGGTCATCAGTTCGACGACCGGATACCGTACGGAGATGGCCGCTTTGCAATGCCGGCAGCGGCCACGCAGCAGCGCATAGCTGAGCAGCGGGACATTGTCGTACCAGGCGATCGGATGACTGCACGCAGGGCAGTATGAGCGGGGCCGCACCACCGAAAGATCCTGCGGCAGGCGGTAGACGCATACGTTCAGAAAGCTGCCGATCACCAGGCCGAACAGGAGCGCCAGACAAGCTTCGACGACCCCGATTTCTAACAAGAGAGTACCCGCCGGTAAAGGTGGATCGTGTTGTGGGTCATTTGTTCGAGTGAGAACTTCTCCGCCACAGTTTCACGCGCGCCCGCCGCGAGCTTGCCAGCCAGCGCGCGATCCGACAACAGCGCCCGGATGGCGGCGGCGACGGACTCCGGCTCGTTCTCCGCCAGCCAGCCATTCTCCCCATGGCGCACGATCTCGGGGATCCCGCCTATGTTACTGGCGATCACCGGGACGCCCGACGCCATGGCCATCAGGATCGCGGATCCCAGGCCTTCGGAGTGCGTCAGATACAGAAACAGGCCGGCGCCCGCCAGGTCGGATTCCAGGTCGCGCGAAAGCAGCAGGTCCACCCCGGCGCGGCGGGTGGCTTCCAGGGCCAGCTCCGTTCCCTTGCGGGGATCGTCGGTTGCCGGCGCAACAACGGTTTCGCTCATCGCTTCAGTATGCTCAGTGGGTTCGCCGATCGGTACGCCGTCGTAAACCACGGATATCTTGTTCTCAGGTACTCCACCTTCCATCAGCACTCCTCTGACGAATTGTGACACGGCGGCGTAGTGGCTGGCATGGCGATATTTCAAACGTGAGCGAATTGGAAATGCTACGCGCCGGGAAACCACCAGCGGTGCGCCCCCCAACAGAGCGGCCAGCGTGTGCGTGCGCGCATCGTGCGCATGGACCAAGTCCGCTTGGCGCGAAAGCCGGTAGGCGGACCAAGGGCCGAGCGGCCGCACATCCAGGCCGCGCGCGCGTGCCTCGCCCGAAAGCGGTGACCCGCGAGGCGAGAGCAATGTGCAATCGACGCCCTCCCGGCGCAAGCCTTCCATCAAGCGCAAGACCTGCCACTGACCGCCGCGCATTTCACGGCCGGAATCTAGATGTAAGATGTGCATAAACCACACCGGAGGGCGGGCAATCCTGCCCGCAGCCGGCTTTCAGCCGGCTTGGACGCGCTGGAAAGATGCCTTTCATCGCCGGGCCCAACTGCTCATATTGCGGGCCTTGGCGTACTTCAGAAATGTATAGATCGCCGCCATGTAGGCGATGGTCAGCCCTTCGACGCCATCCAGGAAACCGGCCTGAACGAAATAAGTCTTCAGAAAAGTCCAGGTGGGGTCGAGGATCAGGTGGCCCAAACCCAGGGGTGTTTTGCGCGACACCAGTTCTTCGGCTGCCAGCGTAGTGTAGCGATCCATGGTCCGCAAATGCTCGGAAAGCGAATCGCAAGTGAAATGCAACAGGTTCGATTCCAGGTGCCCCAGGCGTCCGCGCACCTGCACGCTTTCATGCACGAAATCGCCGACCCACTGCGCTTTTTCACGGTTGTACAGCCGCACCTTGCGGTCGGGATACCAGCCGCTGTGCAGAATCCAGCGGCCAAGATACTGAGCCATGCGCGGCATGGTATAGCCGTCGCATTTCGGACCGTTCTTTTTGAGGTTCCAGATCTCCCCTTCCAGCGCTTCGCTGAGCGCTTCATCGGCGTCCAGCGATAAAATCCAATCGTGGGTGGCGCGCTCAGCCGCCCAGTTCTTTTGCGCCGCATAGCCTCGCCACGGGCTTTCCACCACGCGTGCGCCCAGTTTTTCGGCGAGTTCCATAGTGCGGTCGGCGGAGCCGCTATCCAGCACCACGATCTCATCGCAGCAACGCAGGCTCTCGATGGCGCGGACGATATGGCGTTCTTCGTTCAGCGTGATGATCGTGGCGGTAATTTTCATGCATTAATCGTGGGGCAGGGCTCCAGCGCTGCGGCCGGGGTCCACGCCGGCTTGTTTTGCGTTAAGAGCGGGTCCTGGAGGACCCGCGCAGACCTGGAGGTCTGCCCCACGACGGCGGTCAAAGCGCGCCTTCCAACACAGGAGCCACGGTGAAACAGAGCAGGAACACGATCAGAGCCGCCAGGGCCAGCCACTTCCGGCCGCTGGATAGGCTCGACGGGTCCACGATCACGGGGTGCCGCCGCGCCAGAAAGAACAGGGCCACGGCCCACAGGCACCATGGCCACCAGTGGCCGAATATGCCTAGCGGAATGAGCGCGACAATAAAGATCAACGATAGCCGCTTGTGCCGGTCGCCAACCAGTGCGTACAGGATATGGCCGCCATCCAGTTGCCCGATGGGCAGCAAGTTCAGCGCGGTGGCCAGTATCCCGATCCAAGCCGCGCGCGCCACCGGATGCAGGTAGATGTCCGCGGCCGGCACTCCCGGAAAAATGGCCTTTTGCAGAATCCAAAGCAGCCCCGGAGTTCCGAACTGGATGTCGCCCTGATGTGCGATGCCGGGAATCACCTTGGAAAATGCCAATCCCACCGCCAGCGCGGGCATCAGGAATACGAAGCCGGCCAGAGGCCCCGCCACGCCGATATCGAAAAGCACGCGCTTGGAATAGATCGCCGAGCGTATGCGGATGAAGGCCCCAAAAGTTCCCATCAGGGTAGGCGCCGGCAGGAAGTACGGCAAGCTGGCATCCACGCCGTAATAGCGGCAGGTCAGATAATGCCCAAACTCGTGAGCCAGCAGAATGGTGAGCAGCGTCAGGGAGAAAGGCAGGCCCTGCCAGACAATTCCGGGATGGCTCCAAACGTTGACAAAGGCATTCAGATAATGCTCAACGTCGAAGGGCATATTGCGGTCGAAGTCGGCTTGCAGGCTGGACCCCACCAGCGTGGTGCTGACCAGGGTCATCAGGAACAGCAGCCCGTGCAGCCAGTAGCGATCGCGCAGGCGGGGCAGCGCGCGCGGAAACCCGCGGCCATTTCCATTATCCGCGTAGGCGGGGTAAGTGGCCGCCGAATAATCCTGAGGGGACACAATTTCAATTAGCAGCTATTGCAGCGTCTGCAACTCTTTGCCGGGCTTGAAGCGCACGGCTTTGCCGGGGGGGATGGACACTTCGGCTCCGGTGCGCGGATTGCGCCCGATGCCCGTCTTGCGCGGCTTCACGTTGAAGACTCCAAATCCGCGCAGCTCGATGCGATCGCCCTGTTCCAAGGCTTTCTTCATGGATTCGAAGACAGTCTCGACGGCCATTTCGGCCTTGGTCTTGGTAATGCCGGTTTTGTTCACAACTTCGTTGATGATGTCCAGCTTGATCAAAATGGGCCTCCCGGAGATCGCAGGAGCGCATTCCCCGCTTAGTGTCAACTACATGATAGGATTACATTTATCCGAAAGTCAAGCTGGCGGCGAGAATCTCGCGCAGTTCTTTGCGGAATGCCGCACGATGCTGCAAGTTGGTGCAACCCGCCGGGGACGCTCGCCTCCTGCTTGGCCGCGCATTAACGCGGAACTGAAACCGTGATGTTGCGGAATTTCAGGCCGCCGGTGTGGTCGCCCTGAATATAGAAAGGACCCGGGTCGCCCTCGTTGGCATCCAGCGCACCGCCCGTGATTCCCTCGATCTCTTTGTGGTCGATCGTAGTAACGCCGTTGTGGACCACCGTCACCATGCGCCCCACCAGCGTGACGTCGAATGTCTCCCATTGGCCCGGCGTGCGCGGCAGTGCCGGATCGGGTGCGATCCGCCCGTACACCGAACCGATGCGGCGCTCCGGAGGATTGCTGGTGAGCGGCTCGTATTCGATCTGCACTTCATACCGGCCCCGTAGGTAGAAGCCGCTGTTGCCGTCGTCGGGGCAGTTCACTTCGTAGTGCACCTTGAAATCCTGGAACGTGCGCGTGGATTTTAAGTTCGCGCCGTGCGCCGTATTCACCAGCAGCCCGTCTTCGACCTTCCAGTGGCTGGCGGCCGGGCCGATCGGTTCCCAGCCCGTGAGATCCTTGCCGTTGAAGAGCGGCTCGGGCTCCATCCATGCCGCCGGCGCGCTGCGCTTCAGTTCCGGCGCGCGCACACCGGTCAACTCGATGGTGCGGTCGCCGCTCTTCTGTACGCCAGTGAGCTTGTCGCCCCCGGCTTCGAGATCCCAAGTGGCCGCCGGGCGTTTGGAGCCGGCCGCGGACAGGTTCAGGATCAGGTGCGATCCGTCCATGTGGACATCCTTCAGTTGGTAGACATTGCCGCCGGTGGGCTGATACCACACCTCCAGCGTGCCGCCTTTATCGGTCACGCCCAGCCAAGAGGCGCGCATGCCGCCGGGGGTGGTGATGTTGAAATCCCAGCGTCCGGTGAAAGGGTTGGCGTTTTGCTGGGCGAGAGCCGCCGTGAGCAGCGCGGCTGCCAGAAGCAGGGTGGTTCGGAACGTTCGCATGATTGCAGTCTATTACAAGTTGCGGGCGGGTGGTGGCTGGTGCTACGCCACCGGGGGCCCGGCGCCTCGTCATCGTGGCGCCGGAGACATGAACCGCGGCCCGGCGAGAACCAGCTTCTTTCCCTGTATGACTCCGTGCGGTCCGAAGAGGTATATTTCGGCCGCTAAGCCCCTTCAGCCATTGCCCCGGTCGTGCTCGGGTGAAGCTCGCTTTGCGTCGCTGCGCGGTTCTCGCCCTCTAGGCGAAAGTCTCCACCCGCGAGCAGGCGGCCGCTCATCGCGTAGTCCAGGCCGGTCAGGGTGTCGCGCGTGTATGTGGCATACTTCTCCGTATCGTTCGTGGTCGCACTGTATTCCACGCCGTACGGATAGTATGTGTGGCCGCCGCTGGCAGCGTTCCAACGCACCGATCCCAGTCGATCCACCGCCACTGCATTGCCTTCCGCGCTGATGAGTTTGCCCCCGAAGTACACGTTCTGGTTCTGCATGGTGAAATTGACCTGGCTGCCCGTGATGCCGGCGATGGTGTATGTTGCCAGCTTCCTCCCCCGGTCCCGTACACGTAAAGCGTTTCGGTCCCCGGTTGGCCACGTTGTACGCCATAGTAGTCAGGGATCCCGAAGGACCGAACTGCGTCACGTTCCCATTCCCATCGTACAAAATGTTGGTGGGCGAAATCTGGTTGGTCGCCGCATTCACCGATACGCTCAGCGAGGGCGCACCCCCGCTGCCGGTCATGCCCGTCAAATTCCCAAAGCCGTCATAGCTATAGGCGTCCGACCAGAGCGCCGGGTTCGCCGGCGGCGCCGCCGTGTTGTAGGCATTCACCAGCCGCCTCAGCTAGTCATACTGATACGTGATCGTCTCGCCCGTCACCGCGTCCGTGCTGCTGGCGATCTGGCCGTTGTCCTTTCCCGCCGTGTAATTGTAGGTCATGCTCATCCGGGTTGTCGAACCGGAAGTGGTCGTGCGTTGCGTCAACTGGTTCAGGGTGTTGTACCCCCACGTCTCGGTGCCGGACGGGAAGGTGGCATTGGTCATCTGGCTGGCCGGATTGTACACCACACCCGAGGCCCAAGTGTGGTTGGTATTGTCCGTCAGCCCAATGGGCCGCTCCAGCCCGTCCAGCGTGTAGGTGAAGGTAAGGGAGTTCGGACTCGGATATTGGGTGGAAATCAGCGTGCCCATGCCGTCGTAAGTGTAGCTGGTCGTCAAGAGGCCGGAGGCCGTTGCCGCCGCATTCGACACGAACAGGATCTTTATCAAAGACTTTGGGAAAAACTTTCAGCGTACCTGCCGCCTGGTTCAGTTCGAAGCCTCGTATAACCGAAATACCGCCGCGATCGCTCCCCCGTTGTCCGTGTAGCAGCCAGGCGAAGTCTTGCCGCTGGCGCTGCACGAGTCCACGTAACCGAGGAAGAGACGCGTCGCCGTGGCAGGGACCTGAAAAGTCTGCACGGCGCCGGCGCCGGTACCCGTCAACCCATCGCCCACGAAGAACACCTGCCCAATTAACGGGCTTAAGGTCGTAAAGTTGGTTTGAATTCCGCCTTGCGAACTGTCGGTGACGTAAAAGCGCAAGGGCGGCGGCGCTGAGCCGGGTAAAGTATCCTCCAGGAATACACCTACCAAGGCGCCAGTATAGTCGGTGGCGTCATAGCCGGAGAAAGCGCCGATGGGATTGGAAATGCTCGCTCTCGGATAGCAAGCAGTCTCGGCGCTGTTGCGGGTGCCGTCGGGGCCGTAAGGCGCCCCATTTGGGTCGGCGCACGTCCACTGCCCGACAATCGCCGAGAAGGCTAAAACCTGCCCGGGCGCCGCGGGGAACGTGTAGGGAAAAGGGGCCACTCCGTTGCTGCCATCGTTATATCCACTGGCGCGATAGATGTCGGTATTCGCGCTAACCAATAGCAATATCCCTGGTGAATCTTGCGCCTTCATCGCGCCCGCGACCGCCAACCCTACTCCGAAGACCGAAGCGATTGTAGAGACTCGCATCATTCTCCCCCTTGCAGATCCTGTACACCCTACCCCCGATAGACGCGCCAGAACACATCCCGGAATTTCTGCATCTCCGGGCCGGTGCCGATCGTCACGCGTAGCATGTTATCGAGCGGCGGAAAAGGGCGCCCCACGGCGATGCCCATGGGCGGCATCTTGGCGATGAACTCACGCGCGTTGCGGCCCACGTCGATCATCATGAAGTTCGCCTGCGTATCGATGTAAGCCACCTTGCGTTCCCGCAGCCAGGCGCACGTTTCGCGGCGCACACCCGCGTTGATGGCGCGGCGCTCCGGAATCATCGTGTGCGATTCTGCGAGCGCGGCCAGAACGGCGCGCATGGCGATGATGGAGATCACGTTGTTGCGGAATGGCCGCATGCGGTCGATCAGACCCGGCGCGCCGCACACGAAGCCCGCGCGCACGCCCGCCATGCCGTAGATCTTCGAGAAAGTGCGCGCCACCACCACGTTCCTGCCTTGCCGAACGAAGGGCAGCGCGGTCTCCAGGTCCGCCGATTCGCCGAAATGAATATAGGCTTCGTCGATCAGCAAAATGGTGTCCGGCGGCAGGTTTTCGGCCAGCCACGAAACCTCCGCTTTGGGCGTAATCGAAGCCGTCGGATTGTTCGGGTTGCACATGTAGATCAACCCGCCATGCGCTTTGTCCGCGGCCTCCGCCAACTTGCGCACATCGGCCGAATAGTCCGGCCGGAGCGGCGCCTGGATGACTTGCCGATGCATGGCGCGCGCCACCTCCGGCGGTCCTTCGTAGGTTGGGTGCATGACGATCAGCGGCCGCTCGGGCGAGGTGAACGCCTCCACCGCCGCGTGCAGCATTTCGCTCGATCCGGAACCTACCAGAACATTTTCCGGCTGCAGATCCTCGCTGCGCGCCAGCGCCGCATAAAAGCCGCGGACTTCCTGGTAGTGATACCGGCCCGATGCCGGCAGCACATCCGCCATAGCGGCCAGTGCGGATTTCGGCGGCCCCAGCGGATTCTCATTGGCGTTCAGCCACACCATATCCTTGGGCAAATCGCCTTCGACCATGGCGCGCTGCGCGTAAGCCATCTCGGGCAGCATTTTTCCAACAGCCACAGCCGCGCCGATGCGCGCGGCAAAACCTCTTCGAGTGATCATCGCGCCTCCGTGGGACTAACAATGCTTGCCGATGGAACTGTCCCACTCGATGAGTATACCCCAATGGGCCCCAGTGAATTCCCGGTGCGGGGGATGTAACCTCGCCGGTCTGCCCGTCATCCTTAACAACCTTGACGGATTTCACACACTTGACACAACCATGCACAGACGAGCCTTGCTCTTGGCCCTCTTCGTGGGATCTGCCGGCGCGCTCCGCGGCCAGGTGGACGTACTCACTGGGAATTATGACAACAACAGGACCAACGCCAACCTAAGCGAAGGGATTCTGAACTCTAACAATGTGAATCCCACGCAGTTTGGCAAGCTGGCGGCCTTTGCGGTAGACGGCCAGATCTACGCACAGCCGCTCTACGTCCACGCTTTGAGTATGCCGGGAAAGGGCGCCCTGAACGTGCTCTATGTGGCCACCATGCACAACAGCGTGTACGCCTTCGACGCGGATGGCGCCAGCGGGGGCGCGCCCCTCTGGCAAGTGAATCTGGGGAGTCCGGTCGATCCAGCCTCCTTCAACCTTGTAGGAGCGGCGCCATACAACGATATCCTCAACGAGGTCGGAATTCTCAGCACACCAGTGATCGACCGAACGGGTAACACTATATATGTCGTCGACGAGACGCTGGCAGGCGGCAGCGATGCCTTTTTCTTGCATGCGCTGGACCTTGCCACCGGCGCCGAAAAAATGAGCGGGCCGGTTCAGATCCAGGCGAGCGTTTCCGGAACCGGGTGGGGCGGCTCCGGGGATTCGGTCAATGGCGAGGTTGCGCTCCTGCCGGCGTATCACCTTCAAAGACCCGGATTGCTGCTGGCCAACGGGTCGATCTACGCCGGATTCGGATCGCATGGCGATTATCCTCCCTGGCACGGCTGGATCGTGGCCTACAACGCCTCCAACCTGCGGCAGCAAACGGCCGTCTTCAATACGACGCCGTCGGCGGCCGGCTCCGCGATTTGGCAAGGCGGCCGGGGCTTGGCCGCCGACGCGGACGGAAGTGTCTATTGCTCGACCGGCAATGGCAATTATGACGGCATCGTGTCGTGGGGCGAGACGGTACTGCGCTTGACACCTACGCTGGGCGTTGCGGATTTTTTCACTCCAACCGAATACGCCACGTGGACAGACGATGACTCGGACTTCGGCTCCGATGGCCCAATTCTGGTGCCGGGAACCAACCTCCTTGTCGCCGGCGGCAAGTCTGGCGTAGTAGCGTTGCTCGACCGGACGAACCTGGGCCACCAAGCTCTGGACACCGATGCGCTCCAAATGTTCCAAGCGGTTCCCACCGGCAAGTTCGCGATATTCAACACGGCTCTTTGGAACCGCCCCGATGGTCCCATTGTTTATACCTGGGGATCCGGGGATCCCCTGCGCGAATTCCAGATGCAGGGCGGCGCATTCAATCCTGCGGCGCTGGCGGCCAATAATGCGGTTGTAAATGCGCTGCCATTCAGCGGCATGACGGTATCGTCAAACGCTTTCGTACCGGAGAGCGGCATCTTCTGGGCAACCACAGTTACGAACGGAGTCTTGCCGGCGGCCGGCACCTTGCATGCTTTCAACGCGATGAATGTGAGCCAGGAATTCTGGAACAGCGATATGCAGGGCGCCCGCGACACGCTGGGCAGCTTTACAAAATTTGCCAATCCCACGGTCGTTAACGGCAAGGTGTACGTCCCGACCGCTTCGAACCAGGTGACGGTCTATGGTTTGTTGCCGGTTCCGGGCATTACCGGTGTAACGAATTCCGCGAGCTTCACCAGTAGCGCGATTGCGCCGGGTGAGTTGATTACGATCTTCGGCAACAGTATCGGCCCGTCCGTTCCATTGGGAGCCGTGCTGGAATCGGACAGGGTGCCGACTTCGCTGCGCGGGCTTACGGTCAGCTTTGATGGCGCCCTGGCTCCGCTCTTGTACGCCGCGGCCGGCCAGATCAATGCAGTCGTGCCGTTCGGGGTGTCGGGTAAATCCACGGCGTCGATGCGGATTTCGGAACCCGGCGGCGCGGGTTTTAACGTCTCATTGCCGGTATCGACCGCCGCGCCGGCCGTGTTTGCGATCGGCGCCTCCGGCCAAGGTGCGATTTTGAATGGCGATTTCTCCGTGAACTCGCCGGCTAATCCGGCGGCGCGCGGATCGTGGATCGCGATCTATGCCACCGGTTCCGGCGTCCTCACACCGGCGGTGGTGGATGGCGCCATCGTCTCCTCGGCGAATCTGCCTTCGTCGGTGTCGCCAATCTCGGTGACCATCGGCGGAGTGCCGGCGACAGTCTCTTATCAGGGCGCGGCGCCGGGGTTCGTCGCCGGAGTGATGCAGATAGATGCGCAGGTGCCGGCCGGTGTCGCTCCGGGGGCGGCGGTTCCAGTGACTATTAGCGTGGGGGGCACAGCCGGACTCAACACGGTCACGCTCGCGGTGAATTAGTAGGATAGGCCTCCTGGCCTGTCCTATGTCATTTATGCATCACCAGCACAAACCGGTTGTCGACCCAGTCCAGTACATAGTCGTAGCCGCTGGGGTCCACTTTTATGTGATGGTCCCTCCAGACGGTCATACGCTCCACCTCTAACTTTGGGTCGCCGTAATAAAGCCGCATCACGAAGAATACGTCATAATCGTCGCGCCCTTCGGCATCGGAAAGAAGCAGAATGCGCGCGCCTTTGCGGGGCGCGGGAATCAACGCGCGAATCTGGTCGATGTAGTGCTCGTACCGCGCCTGCAGTTCGTGCGCCGCGCGCGCGTACATATCGATCGTCGTCCGCTGCCAGTGCGCCAGCCTGATGGCCAGCACTGCGAATAACAGCGCTTGTGCCGCTCGCCGCAACCAGACCCGCCGCGCGGTCGCCGATTCCGCGATCCAGTCAAGTAACCCGCTGCCATATACGGCCCAGCCAACCGACGGAACCAGATAGCCTGGGCCGCCGCGCGGAGCGATAAACGCCAGCGGCAGCACACTCACGGCAATGAATCCTACTCCCCACATCAGGCTGCGCCGCCGGGTGACCACAGCCGCCACCAACATGGCGGCCAGCAGGCCCGCCATCTGTGGTGATGAGATTGCCGCGGGCCTATAGAGAAGCTCGCAGAGATAGCGGGCCAGCGACTCGAAGTAACTGGTCACCGAGTAATGCGGCTGATATGCCGCCACCAGCCACAATGAATCCGGACCGTATCTCTTGCCCGCGATATAGCAAATGTCGGTTAATCCGCCGATAAGGGCAAAGCGGCCTTCCCGCCGCATCCAACGCCACAACTCAGCGAGCTTCCAATTGACGGGCGGATGCCATACTAACTCGTATAACCCTACGGCAACGGGCAGCGATACCGAGATTTCCTTGGCGTCGAGCGCGGCCACGAACAAGCCAAACACTACCGCCAGGCCACCCCAGCTTAGCGCGCGGCCCGCCTGGCGCCAACGCACGTACAATGCGAAGGCGCCCCAAAAGAACGCGTATGCCAGAACGTCGTAAATATTTCCGGTATTGAAGTACGCGTAAGAGAATGCCGGATTGATGCCAACCAGCAGTAATGCGATCAGCGTGCCCCAACGCGAACCGGTAAGTTGCCATACCACTACGCCCAGCAGCGCAAAGTCTAGCAACAGCAATGCCAGGACGGTAATCCGGAACGGCAGCGGATGAAAGCCCCACAACGCGTAGATCGACCGGTAGAATAATCCTCCCGCTGGGCGATAGTAACTCGACCAGAATTCCAGATTCGCCTTCAGTAGGGCGGACCACGGCCGCGACCAGTAGATGTGTAGGTTCATCAGATCGTCGGCGTCGAACCAGGAAGCCAATCCCCCGCGCACCAGGAAAACGAACCATGCCAACAGACCCGCTCCCGCAGTGTACGCCAGCACTCTGTCCAACTTATCTGCGCGCATTTTCAATTATGCTGTAACATACTGTAGGGTGTTGCAACGGCGACGGTAACACACGAAGGTAATGCCTGTCAATCATGAAAATGAGGTAAAGGAAGCAAGAAAGAAACCTCGCAAGTTATCCGTGAGCCCAAGAGCTATTGAACGACGAAGGCATCCATATCCACAAACCTATCGGAGGATTTCGGATCTTTGTCCGGCCGGATGGTAATCACGGCAAGGTGCCGCCCGACGGCCACTTTAAGGGTTGTCCGGCTTTGCCATTCCGCCTCGGGAGAGTACAGATCCAGCGTGGCCTGGCGTTCGCCGTCTATAACGATGTCCGCCCGGCCGCGGTTAGCCGCCTTCGTGTAAAAGTAGGTTAACGCGCCGCCCTGAAACGCAAACCGGATCTGGGCGCCAGGCGTGTTGATAAAGGTTATGGTGTGCGCATATGTCTGGGGCCATCCCTTTTGCCGGATCCACGCTCCGCGGTACGCGATGGCAGGGTCGGTGTCGTCGTAGAGTCCGGGTAAAGCGAGTAATGGCTCGCGATTAGCCTCACTTGGCGGCTGACAGTTAATGTCGATTCGCGCAAGGAATAGGGACGTAGTTTGATATTCGGGAGTGACGCATCGATCCAGCAGCCCCTGCAAAACCACCGGCTCGATTTTGATGCCGGCATCCGGTTTCGGCGCGGCTATGTAGTGAACGTTCCATCGGTCCAGCAGATGGGCGAGTTCAACAGGGTCGCGGGCGCCCCAGATTTGAGTCGATATATTGAACTCGTGCCAGCCATTCGAATAGACTTCGGCGTTGAACGCGGAAAGCTGGCTGCCATCCGCCAGAAACACCGGAGCGCCGGGGTGTGTGCGATTCATGTATTGGCCGATCTCGCGCATAGGTGCGTTCTTGTGTATGTAACCCTGCCGCATCTCGCGCGACAGCGGCGCCTGCTCATAGAAGTCGGCGTGATAAGAGCTTGACGACGGCAGGAACCACGCATTGGCGAACACACAAGCTACCGCGAGCGCAATCAGCAACCGCCGCAAACCGCCCGGCGTCAGCCAGCCGAGCAGAGCGGCCAACGGCACCAGCATCAGCGGCAGTGACGGATACAGGTATCGCGCATTGGGCAGGAGTTTGAGGATAATCAGGGCTCCGCCAATCGATATCGCCGCCGCGCTCAGCGCCGGCCGCCGCCTGACGGCCAGGAGTGCGAGCAAGCCCAACGGCGCCAGCAGCAGGTACTGAAAGCCGAGGTAGCCAGGCCGCCCTTCACTGTAGCGCTCGCTGTGAAAAGTCAAGTCGTAGGGCGTGCTCAAAGCCAGCGGCTGGGTGAAGTGCGAGTCTACGAAATTCATGTTCCGGTCCACCAGCGGAGACGGGAACTTCAGATTCAGGAACGGGTATACCGGATCCCCGGTCATCCACCATGAGATCGCATAAGTGGGTACCGCGGCTGCGAGCAACAAAACGATGGCAACGACGCTGGCCAGCTCCGGCCTGGCGCCCATACGCTGCCATTGGCGGCGCACTTCGATGGCTGCGACGGGCAACGCCGCCGCCACACAGGCCAACCCGCCAAACTTGGTCGCCAGCGCCGTGCCGGCCAGAACTGCCGCGGCATACAGATAGCGCCTCTGGCCGGTGTCGCCGAACAGCCAAATCGCCGTTGCCATCCCCGCAACCATGGCGGCCAGGAAGTTCTCGATAAACAGCGAGCCAGTGACCAGTTGCACCAGCGAGCTACTGGCAAACAAGGCTAGAATCAGGAATCCGATCGCCGGACTTACAAACCGGCGAGCCGCGCGATAGAGCAGCGCTTCCACCAGCAGTAACATCGCAAAATTGAGCAGCCGCGCGGCGAACTCTCCGCCCAGCAGGTAGACTATCGTGTAACACCAGTCCGCACCCATAGGCATCACCGACCAAAGGATATGGCCGGGCCGATAGGTGAACAGATGGTGCTGCGCGATATTGACCGGTATGGCCAGGTGCATAGCTAGGCCGTCGCCGCTCGATTCGGGCTGGGGTACGATCAGCCAATGCATGCCGAGCACGAAAACGAGCAGCACGAGCGCCGCAACTTGCGGCCGCCGGCGCGGTCGGGATCGCACGATGGCCTGGCCCCACGATAGCAGTCGCCGCCCCACGCCGCGAATATCGATCAGCACCGGAATCGCCAGCAGGACCACGTATACCGCCGGATAATTCACGGGCAGGCGAGCCAGGAACGTCATCAGAAAGATGTAAACCGCGATACCCAGCAGCGTGGCGCAGAGTTGGGTATCCGCGGATAACTCGTCTCTCGCGCCTAACAGTGTCGCGCCTAACGCACACGATGCGACAAGAAAGGCCGCCACTGCCAGCAGCGCCAACGGTCCAATGGCGACCGCTGTTGCGGCCACGGTCAGAAGGGTGACCAGCGGCGCGAATGCCGCCGGCACGATCAAAAAAATGGCCAGACTGGCTGTCCAATAAATCTTGGTGTAGTGAATCAAGCGATACCAGCCGACCGTCGACCAGCCCGCACCCGCCAACAGAGGTACGGCGCGGAAGCCGTGCAGGACAACACCCACCAACACGACGGCGATGGCCCCCAGCACCGCGTGCGGAATCCAACGCGGGACCCTGTCGATCCATGGCCGCCGGACACGGCCCGGGCCCGGCTCGAGCGGGCTCTTGCCAAAGATGAAGTCGCGCTGAATCGCGAAGTTGGCAAAAAACAAAAGCGATTCCACCAGCAGCTTCGCCAGCAGCGGCTGGACATGAAAACGCGAATTCAGCAGTTGGATTCCCGCATATGAAGCGGAGCCGCTCAAACACACAAGCAGAAGATACTTCGGCAGCACCGCGGCGTGCCGCAACTTCGAAAAGAAAACGGTTCGCCGCACCATGGAGTAATTGAACGCTACCGCCAGTACTCTTCCCAGGGCTTGCGACGCGGCTATATTGCCCAAGCGGCGGTAAGCCAGGTAGAAGACCAGCGTGTCGAGGGCGGCGGTCATTAGCGACACGGAGCTGAACCGCAGCAGCACGAAGTAGATCTTCATCGAATCCACAAGCGGATTGAAGTGCGAGGTGCGGTTACCCGGCTCATAGATGGTCCGGATCGGCACTTCCGAAATCGGGATGGCTTGCTGCTTCACCGCGATCAGCATGTCCAGCTCGAAGTCGTAGCCGTTGGCTTCCAGCCGCAACAGGTGCGGTAATAGCTGAACGGGAATACCGCGTAAACCGGTCTGCGTGTCGGCGACCTTCTGACCCATCAGGGCGCGCATCGCCACGCGTGTAACGGCGTTCCCAACACGGCTGCGGAATGGGATGTCCCCGCGGAACGTGCGCGTACCCAGAACGACTCGATCCGGCTGCGCAGCGAGTTGCGCGGCGACTTGCACAATATCGTCGGGATGGTGCTGGCCGTCGGCATCCGCGGTGACCACTCCTTGCAGCACGAGAAAGGTGCACAGCGCATAGTTGAAGCCGGTTTTCAGAGCGGCGCCCTTGCCCAGATTCACCGCATGGCGCAGCACGCAGACCCGCGGAAACTCTCCGGCGCGGCGAAATGTTTCGAGGTAATCGGGCCCGCTGCCATCGTCCACCACCACAATGGCGGGGACTGATTTTTCGGTGAGCGCGGCAATCAGTTGGAGCAGGCTCTCGCCGGGGCGATACGCGGGAACGATCACCGCCAGGCGGACCGTTTCCGCGTGCATCGCCGGCACGGTTTCGGCTATGTCCTCAGCCTGCGCAGCGCCGTTGTTTTTCACGTACCCTACAGGGTATCGCGTCTTGCCGCGACTCTGCTAATTTGAAGGAATGGGAATGTGCTTCCGCGCGGGACTGGCGATCTTCATGGCGCTGCCGGCGGTTACGCCGCGAGCCGCCGCGCAGGATGAGCAGCCCACGTTCAAGGCCGAAGTCAAGGTGGTCAACGTATTGGCCACCGTGCGCAACAAGAAGGGCGCATTCATTCGGGATTTGGGCAAAGACGATTTTTCGGTTCTGGAGAACGGCCGCCCGCAAACCATCCGCTATTTTTCGCGCGAGACGGATTTGCCCCTCACGCTGGGCCTGATGATCGATACCAGCATGAGCCAGAAGCGCGTCATGGAAGCCGAGCGCATCGCATCTTACCGTTTTCTGGAGCAGGTGCTGCGCGAGAAGAAGGACCACGTATTCATCATGCAATTCGATCTCTCGTCGATCCTGCGCCAGGAGTTGACGTCCTCTTTTCTCCAACTCAGCGAGGCTCTTCAGCGCGTGGATACGCCCAGCATGAACGATCTGCGCAGCCAGACCGGCGGCGGCACCATGTTGTACGATGCCATGTTGAAAGCATCCAAGGAAATCATGCACAATCAGACCGGCCGTAAAGCGCTCATCGTGCTTTCCGACGGCGTGGATACCGGCAGCGAGGCGAGCGTCGGGGATGCCATTGAAGCCGCGCAGAAAGCCGACACGCTGATCTATTCTATTCTCTTCTCCGATGAAGGCTTCTACGGCATGTTCAGCGGCGGCGGGAACGGCCGCAACGTCCTCATGCGCATGTCGCGGGAAACCGGCGGCGGATTTTTCGAAGTCTCCAAGAAAACCAGCCTGGACGACATTTTCACGCAACTGCAGGAGGAGCTACGCAGCCAATATAACATCGGGTATGAGTCGGACCAGCCCGTGAGTGTATCGGAGTTCCGCAAGATACAACTGACTACGCGCGAAAAGGGTCTTACCGTACAGGCGCGCGGACGTTATTGGGCGCAGCGCTAGTCAGATCAACCGGACCCACTGCGTTACTTCGTGATCCCCACTTGAGTCAGCAGCCACGCGTATTCGAACGCCTGATCTTTCATCCGGTCATAGCGGCCGGATGCCCCGCCATGCCCTGCCGGCTCCATCTTGATCTTCAGCAGCAGCGGCGTGTCGTTGGTCTTCAGCGAGCGCAGCCGCGCCACGTACTTCGCGGGCTCCCAGTACATCACCTGGCTGTCGTTGAAACTGGTAGTGACTAAGATGGCCGGATATGCCCGCTTTTCCAGGTTGTCATAAGGGCTGTACGTCTTCATGTAATCGTACGCCTCTTTCTCGTTCGGGTTGCCCCACTCTAAGTACTCGCCAACCGTCAGCGGCAGCGACGCGTCCATCATGGTATTCATCACATCCACGAAGGGCACCGCGGCATGCACCGCGTGGAACAAGTCCGGACGCATATTGACCACCGCGCCCATCAGCAACCCACCGGCGCTGCCGCCCTCGATGACCAGGCGCTCTTTCGAAGTCCACTTCTGCGCGATCAGATACTCGGCGCAGTCGATGAAATCCCAGAAGGTATTTTTCTTCTTCATCAGCATGCCGTCCTCGCGCCACTGCTCGCCCATCTCATTGCCGCCGCGGATGTGCGCGATAGCATAAGCCATCCCCCGATCCAGCAGGCTTAAACGGCCGCTCGAAAAAGTCGGCGGCGTGCCGATCCCATAGGAGCCATAGCCATACAGGAACAGCGGCGCGTGGCCGTCGCGCACGAATCCCTTGCGGTACACGATTGAAACCGGCACCTTCACGCCATCGCGCGCGGTGGCCCACAGGCGCTCGCAGACGTATTGCGAGGGGTCGTAACCGCCCAGCACTTCCTGCCGCTTCAGCAGCGTGGACTGTCCGTTGCGCACGTCGTAATCGAACACGCTGGGGGGCGTGATGAAGCTCTGGTAGTTGTAGCGATAGGTCTGTGAAGTGAACTCGGGCGTGCCGCCGGCTGAAGCGGCGTAGACCGGCTCGGGGAACCCGATCGCCGTCCATTTGGCGGTGTGGAAGTCATACACGCGTAAGTGGTCGAGTGCCCCCGACCTTTCCACGGACACCGCGAAATCCTGGAACAGATCCAGGTGCTCGATCAGTACATCGTCCCGCTGCGGGATGAAAACTTTCCAGTTCTTCGGGGCCGGATCGCTTTCCGGCGCGGTCATGATGGCGAAATTGCGGCCAGGCTTGTTGCTGCGGATGTAGAAGAGATTCTCGCGATGATCCACGTAGTAGCGGTGCTTCTTCTCGCGCGCCAGGAACACCGCGAAATTGCTTTGCGGATGGTCCGCGCGCAGCCATTGATATTCGGTGGTGTCCTTGGCCGCGCTCCAGAGAAAAATATACTTCTTATCGCGCGTCTTCTGCACAGCCAGATCGTAAAGCTCGTCCTTCTCCTCGAAGACCGGCTCGAATGCGGCGGCGCCCAGCACGTGCCGCCACGCTTTGTCGGACCGCTTGGTCACGGCATCCTCGGTGGTCAGGAACAGAGTCTTGTTATCGGCCGCCCATACCACGGAATCCACACGCTCTAAAGTGTCCGGCAGCGTTGAACCCGTGCGCAGATCCTTCACCTGTAATCCGTACTGGCGGAAGCCCGTAAAATCCACGGTATAAGCCAGCAGATTCTCGTCGTCGCTGACCACGAAGGCGCCCAGCCCCACAAATTTGTGCGACTTCGCCAGCTCGTTCAAATCCAGCAGCACCTCTTCGGGCGCCTGCATGTTGCCCTTGCGGCGGCATTGAATCGGATACTGCTTGCCCTCCTCCGTGCGGGAGTAGTACAGGTATTCGCCGCGCTGAACGGGTACCGACAGATCCGTCTGTTTGACGCGGCCCAGCATCTCCTTATAGAGCGCGTCCTGGAAGAGCGCTAAATCCGCAGTCATGGCCTTGGTATAGGCATTCTCGGCTTCCAGATATTCGACCACCTTGGGATTGGACTTTTCGCGCAGCCAGTAGTACTGGTCCACCACGGTGGCGCCGTGGCGCTCTTCGCGATGATCTTGCGTGGCGGCGACCGGAGGAGTAGGCTGGGCCGAAATGGCAGTCAGGCCGATCAGGAAAAGCAGAGGCAGCACGAATTGATGACACATGCCCCCGATTATATCGTGAGGCTCAATTCCCGGTGCGAACCCTGGCCAGCCTCTGCGGCCCGCCGCCCAGCGAACCTACCGCATCGCGGGTTTCCCGAAGTGAAGTCATCAGGGAATCCATCGAAAGATGGTTAACCACAGACTTCACTACCCACCGGAGCGAAGCCGGGATATCGCGCGTAAGGGCCATGGCCTCCATTTCGAGATATACGCCTCCATCCCGCTCCTCGTATCTCACGATGCTGTGAAGCTGCCAGATAAAACCGCTTCCCTGGCCTGGCGGCAGCAGGTGTTGGTCGCTCTGTCCGTAGTCCTCGATCTCCTGCATCCGCGTAGTAGCTGTGATGCTGTATCCACGGCGCTCGTCCACTACAAAATCGTGAACCTGATACTGGCCCTCAATCGCGGCGTTGACGAACAGAACCTTGCGCTGCCAGGTCATGGAGTAGCGGCGATCCTTGCCGGTACAGGCGAGCAGTTTCGAATCGACGACCGCGGGTTTGTAGAATTCCTTATATCTGCCGTAGTCGTGGGCCACCGCCACCAACCCTTCAACCGTGGCGTTAGGGATAAAGACCGCCCCAATCCAGTCATGGATCAGACCATCCGGCACGCCATAAGTTCCCCGCGCCGAAACCGGGGCAACCAAGATTTCTCCGCGCCGGAGACGCGCGCGCCGGTCGCCCGCTTCGTCCGCCCACAAGAACGGCCGCTGGCCGCTCGCCCGCGCGCGCATGGCTGCATCTGCGGAACGAACGTAGTTGTCCCACGCTTGCATCGTGCCGGATTGCAGCTCCACGGCGCTCGATAGCCCAGGCGCGCCCGCCAGGATTGCCACCGCAAACGACATGCTCACTGTTCTCATGCCCGCTCCTATTGCACTAATCCCGCGCAATTGGACAGCAATCGGTCGGCCAAACCCAAGGTTTTCGGGAGCGTTGGACGAACCGCGTATCACGATACGTGAAATTGGTGACAGTACGGTATTGTCTTTTCAAAGAAGACCCTGCCCGTGGGAGCCCCTTGACTTTTTCCCTAGTCTGGACTATATATAGTCTGGAATAGGGAAATTATGCCCGAGGATTCACCGCAACTGTTGCCCGGTACTCTCTACCTGCTGATTCTGCGCACTCTGGCGGCGGGTCCGCTGCATGGATACGCGATTGCCCGCCGCATCAAAGCGTGCTCCGCGGATGTGCTGGACGTCGAGGAGGGCTCGCTCTATCCCGCTTTGAATCGTATGCTGCTGAAAGGCTGGCTGCGCGCGGAGTGGGGAACCTCGGAAACCAATCGGAAGGCGCGTTTTTACCGCCTCACCAAGGAGGGTCACCGGCGGCTCACCGCGGAAGCCGGTGAATTCAATAAGCTGGTGAACGCGATCCAACTGGTGATGAAGACCGCGTGAGGAATTGACGGCATGCGATTTCTACGGGAAGTTTACCTGCGCCTCCGCTGGCTCGCCGGCCGGGCGCGTTTTCATTCCGAGTTCGCCGATGAAATGCTGTTCCATATCGAAAGCCGGACCGACGAACTCGAGAGCACCGGCGTAAAGCGCGCCGAAGCGCTCCTCCGCGCGCGCCGCGAATTCGGCTCGCGGCTGAAAACGGCCGAAGACACGTCCAGCGCTTGGCAAATCCGGTGGTTCGAGGATCTCGCCTCCGATCTGCGCTACGCGGCCCGCGCCTTCCGCCGCAATCCCAACTTCGCCTTGACCGCCGTTGTTTGCCTGGCGCTGGGAATCGGCGCCAACACCGCGATCTTCAATATCACCACCAGCTTTCTCTTCAGCCGGCCCTCCTGCCGTGACAGCGCCTCGCTGATCGCCATATGGGAAGGAGGAAACAGCGCCGCGTCGCTTTCCGATTTTCAGTTTCTGCGCGACGCGCACCTTTTTCCGGGAACCGCGGGAATCAATGTCGAGCGCGAAGTGAATTGGCGGGACGGCGATCGCACCAGCCGGTTTTATGCCGGAATGGTCACGGACGATTTCTTCAGCACCTTGGACGTCCCGTTTCTCCTTGGCCGCGGCATCGCGCCGGGCGAAACCAATACCGCCGTGCTCTCCTATCGGGTTTGGCGCGGAACCTTCGCCGCTGATCCGGCAATCCTCGGCCGCAAACTGATCCTGGAGGGGCGTGTCTACACGGTCGCCGGCGTGCTTCCCGCGGACCACCGTTCGGTGGTTGGCTACGGCATTGCCCCGGACATTTACACCCCCGTGGCGAATCCGGACGATTACGTGCAACTCTACGCGCGCCTGCCGAAAGGCATGACCCGCTCCGTGGCCCGCACCCGCTTGCTGAGCCTGTTCGAGCAACTCGATCGTATTCACCCGAAGGAGGGTTGGCAACGGGCGCGCCAGACCCGCATCACCGGCGTCACAGGCCTCGACCTGCTCCGGCAGATGTTGCCTGACGCTGTGGTGGCCTTTTTCGCCATGCTCCTGATTGTTGCCGGACTGGTGACCCTGATCGCTTGCACCAACGTGGCCAGCTTACTTTTGGCCCGCGCCTCCAGCCGCTCGCAGGAGTTGGCCATTCGTCTGTCGCTCGGCGCCAGCCGCCGGCGAATCGTACGCCACCTGCTGGCCGAGAGCTTGTTGCTCTCCGTGCTGGGATCGGTCGCGGGGCTGGCCATCGACATTGCTTGCGCCAAGGGGATCAACAGTCTCGCTTTGCCGGTGCCGCTCCCCATTCATCTGGTTGTCTCACTCGACTGGCGCTTGTTGTGGTACTCGCTCGGCATCGTTCTCGTGTGCGCACTCGTTTGCGGCTTGCTGCCCGCGCTCAAAGCCGTAAGAAAGGACGTGAACCGCGCTCTCAAGCGGGAGGAGCGGCAAACCGGCCGCACATGGAATTTGCGCAGCATTCTGGTTGCCGGTCAACTGGCCGTCTCAATCGTGCTGCTCACCACTGGTTTTCTCTTCTTGCATAACCTTCTGCGAGCCACCTCCATGAACCCCGGCTTCGATGTGCGCCACACCCTTTGGGTGTATATGCGCCTGGTGCCGGACCAGTACAACGACCCCGATCAGGCCAAACAGATGGCTGTGGTACGTTCCGCGCTGGAGCATTTGCGGGCTCTACCCGGTGTCGATTCCGCTGCCATTACCCGGCGCGTTCCATTAAACGACAATTGCGTGATCGGAACCCAGCTTCGGGCGGACGTGTCCACGACTCCCATCCGCCTCCAGTACGAATGCAATAACGTCGGCCCGGATTACTTTCGCACCATCGGCATTCCGATCCTGCAGGGACGCGAGTTTACCGCGGCGGACCGGAAAGGGGAGCAACCCGTAGCGATCGTGAACGAAACCTTCGCGCGCACGGTTTTCGGCAAGACCGATCCTGTCGGCCACACCATTGCCAC
>JBEKTJ010000057.1:0-34419 GCA_049516155.1 Bryobacteraceae bacterium | reverse complement strand
CACTCCGGCCAGATCCAGGTCTGCACGCGGTCGGTGGATTGTTCGGTGCGTTCGCTTTGGCACGCGGTGCAATCGGCGGTGGATGAGGTGCTGAGCAAGACTACGCTACAGGATTTGCTGCGTAGTGAGGGTGAGATGAATTCATGGGTGAAGACGATTCCCAGTCATAATCCGCTCACTTCCATTCAGTAAGCCGCCTTTCAGTTGGGGAATCCAAGGGTGGGAGACGGCCGGACTTGATAGAATGAGAATGCAATGGCGCTCGTTGTTTTTCATGGCACTGTCGACTCATTCGCAGAGAGTATCGTTTCCGGCGTCACGGTTGGGCATGCCACGGCGAATACCGACTTTGGGCCTGGGTTCTATACGACGACCGTAAAACGCCAGGCTCAGATGTGGGCTGCGCGGCTTTCGGCAACACGCCCTGGCACGAGCCCGGCGGCTATCGAGATCGTGATAAGGAGGCCGTCTCTCGCCAGCTTGGAGGCTCTCGCCTTTGTCCGCGGCGATTTTGGCGCGGACGACTACTGGAGCTTGATCCACCACTGCCGAAAAGGCGCGTTGGGCCATGGCCGCCTCCCGCCAGCCCCTTCGTACTACGACGTGGTTTACGGCCCTGTTGCGGCATTTTGGAATCAGCGGATGGTCGTCGCGGATGCGGACCAGATCAGTTTTCACACAATGGCTGCGGAAGCGGTGTTGAACGCGAGTCCTCGAACGAGGATCATATGAGCACGGTGAGCGCAACGTCGGCGATGCATTTCTGGGCGGCCGTCGAAGACTGCCTGGTGACTTTCCATGCGATGCAGCGGACCGAAGCGGCCGAGAAGGTAACGAGCCTCTGGCAGCACCCCGCCTTCGCATTGGACGGCGCAAATCGAGATTACGAAGACATGATCTACCACGCGGAGCCGTGGCAGATCGCTCGCAATTTGGCTGGCAACGATCTGGAAGTAACGGAGTATCAAGCGGCATACCAGGCCCTGCTGCTGCGTCACGGATTATCGGCACCGTAGACCCCTGCCTGGGCGAGACGCGTCTTTTGGCTGCTCGAATTACGCAAGAGCTTTGAATTTCATGCGAATCCGGGCACACGTATATAAGGAGCCGAGCGTTCCATGGGATATATACAGACAGGATTCGCTGTAGTTAGATAAGCTCCTGGAACGAGCTAGCGCGCCGAGTGGGGCGACAAGGTTCATTCCCGATCTTCAGCGGCCCTATTGTGTGGAAACCCAATCAGGTAACGCTTCGGATCGATTCCCTGATTCGCGGTTGGCCATTCGGCACGTTGCTTCTTTGGCGGGTCAACCATCAGGAAGTGCAGGGGATTCCGTTCCGCGCGTTCTGGACCGTCTGTGACCGAACAGAGACCGCGCGGCCCGCCGCAACAGCATAAGCGGACGTCGCCGCCGCTTCGTTGATCAATCCCAGTCTCAATCCGCTGACTTCTATTCAGTAGGTAGGCGCCTTGATCGATCCGGCACTGAAGTAGTTACAAGATCGAGCGCACTGTGCCGCCATCCACGTGCAGCGCCGCGCCGTTGGTCGCCGACGACAGTGGACTGGCTACGAAGACCACCAGCGCCGCGACTTCATCCGGCGTGGCGAAGCGCTGAATGATGGAGCTTGGGCGGATGGTGCGGAAGAACTCCTTTTCGAAATCCGCGACGGCGATCTGCCTTGACGTGGCGACATCCTGCACAAACTTCTCCACGCCTTCCGAGCGGGTGGGCCCTGGAAGAATCGAGTTCACGGTCACGCCGGTGCCGGACGTCAACTCCGCCAAGCCGCGAGAGAGCGCCAACTGCATGGTCTTGGTCACGCCATAGTGGACCATCTCCACGGGAATGTTCACCGCGGACTCGCTGGAGATGAAAATGATGCGCCCCCATCCGGCGGCTTTCATCTTCGGCAAGAAACAGCGGCTGAGCCGCACGCCGCTCATGAAATTGGTTTCAATGATGGCGTGCCAATCGGCGTCGGTGATCTGCTCGAAGGGCTTGACCTCGTAAGTGCCGAGGTTGTTGACCAGTATCTCCGGACTTGGGAATCGCGCGCATATGGCGAGGGATTCTTCGGCTACTGAGAGATCCCCGACGAATCCATCCAGGCGAGCGGCGGGGTATTCGCGGCGTATCGCCTCGCAAGCCGCGGTCACGCGCGCCTCGGTGCGCCCATTTACCACCACCCGCGCGCCCTCGGCGGCAAGTCTCTTGGCGATGGCGAATCCGATGCCGGCTGTAGAGCCGGTCACCAGAGCAAGCTTGCCTTCCAGTTGCAAGTTCATAGCTTGTTCAAAGAAGTGGCAACGGGTGTCCCCATCGGCCCGCGAATACAAATTGACTCAGCGTCCGGCGCGGCTTATGCTGGTTGCGCTTCCGCAGTTCTTCCGGGGCGCCCTGCTCGTCGCCGGGGTAACCCAGACCGATCGCCGCGACGGCCTCGTGCGACTCCGGAATGGCATACAATTCGCGCGCCTTGGCGGCATCGAAGCCGGCCATGCCATGCGCCAAAACTCCCAAGGCGGCGGCCTGCAGCATCAGGAAGCCAGTGGCGATTCCGGTGTCGTGAAGGGCGTGCCGGTTGACAGCGCCGTTATGGTCGAAATGCAGTTTGGCCACTGAGATCATCAGCAGCGGCACGTGCTGCGCCCAGACGACATTGAGGGGCGCCAGGCAGCTCAACATGCGCGCGAATTCCTCAGGCTCTTCCTTGCGGGCTACCAGAAAGCTCCAGGGCTGCGCATTGTAGCTGGAGGGCGCCCAACGGGCCGCCTCCAGGATACTGAGAAGCTTCTCCGTTTCCACCGCCTTCGGAGAGTAAATGGCCGGACTCCAGCGGCTGCGGATTACATCCAGGACGGGATGATCGACTCCCAGGTGTTCTGTGACTTGCTTACCGGTATCTGTCATCTACCCGTTCGATGCACGCAACAGACCGCCGGATGCGCGTTTATCCCCCGGTCGTGTGCAGAACGAGTGTCTGCATACCGCTGTCCCCATCCCCCACGATCCACACGTCGCTGGGCGCGGTCACCACACCTCCATTCAAATAATTCAATTGGACGCCGGGCGTGGTCGGATTTGGACATGGAGCAAGGCTCCAGCTCGTCCCGTTCCAATGGAGCAGAAGCGTGATTCCCCGACCCGAGCCACTGGCTGCGGCGTACTGGCCAAAGGCCCACAGGTCGGTCGGCGAGACGGCTACCACTCCCAACAGCTTGTTCGATTGATACTGGCTGTTGGGCCCTACGTTAGGGCTGGGAACGACGCTCCAACTGGCGCCCGTCGAAATGTTCTATCAGCGTTTTCGTGGGGACATCGTACTGTCCCGGCGGCGGCGTCTGGCTGGCTGTGGAGTAGCCCACTGCCCACACGTCGTCAGGCGCAAGAGCCACAACCGCATTCAGAACGTTCGGGCCAGTTCCCACGTTGGGAGTATGGACAGGCTGCCAACTCGTACCATTGTAATGCTAGGAAAACGTTTCAACAAGGGTGGTGCCTACCGCCCATACGTCGTCGGTTGCATCGGCGGAAACAGCCTTGAAAAACCCGTAGCCCGGGCCCAGTTGCGCGGTCCAGGATGTACCATCCCAGTGCTCGAAAAGAGTTTGGTTATTACCTCCCCCAACGAAAGCCATGGTCCCTACCGCCCAGATGTCGTCGGCGGAGACCGCCGTCATCCCTGCGATCTCCGGTTCTTCTTCGGGGCCGAACTCAGGGCCTGGAAATAGACTCCACTGCGTTCCGTCCCAGTGCTCGATCACCGAACCATATTTAAACGTATTGATACAGCACAAACCGACTGCCCAGGCTTCGGAGGGCGAAATGTCCACCACTCCGTTAAGCCAGCTATCTCCTTCGCCGTTTATCATGGGCGCCGGGAACGCAGTCCACTGACTGCCATCGAAATGTAGGTCGTCTGACCTACTGCCCAGATATCGCTAGGAGAAGAGGCCGCGGCTGCTTACAGCGTATTCGAGGCCGGGTTTGGATGTGGGTTCGGAGTAGGCGCCACGTGGAAAATAGACTGCGCGTGCATCAGTGCGGGCATAACAAACGTCGCCAAGACCAGTGCGTCAAAATATCGCGCTTTCATAATACTCTTGATTATAAGTTCTCGTTGGCGGTCCGCTCGATTTGTATCGGTAAAAGGTTTGTAAACAAATTGTAAGTGAGTTATCCGCCGGTGGTGTGCAGAACGAACGTATCGGTAACCGGTTTGCCCTCCGCAGCAGGAGCCAGTGAGCCGACGATCCAGACACTTCCCGGGGCAGTCACCACCCCGGAGTACAGAATATCGTCCAGAAAGTTGCCTGGTTCCGGGCTGGGGGACGGCGCCAAGCTCCAGATCGAGCCGTTCCATTGCATCAACAGCGTGATCTGATTTTCCGAGCCGCTGGCGGCGAAGTACGAGCCAAACGCCCAGATGTCGGTCGGCGAAACAGCCGTCACACCCAAGAGCCGATTCGATTGATACTGGCTATTCGGTCCCACGTTCGGGCTGGATACTACACTCCAGCTCGTACCATCGTAGTGCTCGATGAGCGTCTTCGTAGGCACGTCATATTGGCCGGGCGGCGGCTGTGTGCTGGCCGTGGAGAAGCCCACCGCCCACACGTTGTCCGGCGCTAGAGCCACTACGCCGCCCAGGCTATTGGCGCCGGTCCCCACGTTCGGCGTCGGGACATGCGTCCAACTTGTGCCGTCGAAATGCTCGGAGAATGTCACATTGCCGTTGTAGCCGACCGCCCAGATGTCGTTGGAGGCATCCGCCGAGACTGCCCGGAAAAATCCGTAGAAGAAGCCGGTGTACGCGGTCCAGGCAGAGCCATCCCAATGCTCAAAAAGCGCCTCGAGAGTTTGGTTTGCAGTAAGCAGGGTGCCCACGGCCCAGATGTCGTTGGCGGAGACTGCGGTCATACCGAAGATCTCGGGTTGATCGCCGGAGGCAAACGTAGGACCTGTGACGACGTTCCAAGCGGCGCCATTCCAGTGTTCGAGCACCTGGCCCGGAGTCGCAGTCCCAATACCCACGATTCCGGCGGCCCAAGCATCGGTGGGCGAAAAGTCCACCACTCCGTCCAGGTAACTGGTGTTGTCGCCGTGGATCATCGGCGTCGCATAAGCTGTCCACGCGGTGCCATCGAAGTGAATGGCAGTCTGACCGACAGCCCAGATATCGGTGGGCGACGAAGCCGCCACTGCAAGAAGGCCGTTGTTAGTCGTTCCGTGATGGCCGTTGGGGGTTGGCACGACCTGAAAGATGGATTGTGCGTGCGTCAGCGGCGGCGCAGTCATCAACGCCAGCACCCAGGCGCCGGAGTATTTCATTTTCATAGGCTCCTCTAAGTATAAGTCTGGCTTGGAGCGTGCCTGGTTAGGGTGTGTGAAAGATTTGTAAATTAATTGTGCCGGTCGGTACGGGAGTTCACCTGAACACGCCCGTGTGTCCTAATGAGTACCGGCCAGGTTGGGGATAAACGCACAGCCCGTGTGGACCCTTGCCTACGCGAATGCGCGCTAGCAGATGGCCGTCGCCTGTGCCGATGGCGTACACTTCCTTGCTGTAACGGCCCGAGAGCCACAGTACTTTGCCATCCGCGGATACGCCCCCCATATCGGGCGTGCCGTGCGGGATTTCCCACCTGTGGACCACCTTGCGGGTGGCGAAGTCGATTACGGATATGCTGCCTTCTTCCCGGTTGGAAACGTACAATACCCTGGAGTCGCGGCTGGCGTAGAGGCCGTGCGCACCCTTGCCCGTCGGCAGGAATCCGATGATGCGCAAGTTTGCGCCGTCGATCAGATGGACTCCATTGGCTTGCATATCCGCTACGTAGAAAACCTCTCCGTCCGGCGACAGCTTGACGTCCTGAGGCATGCCTGCGCCCGGCAACTCGATGGCGCCAATCACGCGCTGAGCTTCGACATCCACCTTGACTACCGCGCCGCTGAATTCGCAACTGGCGATCAGGTAGCGTCCGTTGGCGGAGAAGTCCATATGATCCACCCCACGGCAAGGCACCGGAAGGGATTTGACCAAGCGCATGGTTTTGGCGTCCCGGAAATCGAGTTGATGGATGCGCTCCGCCACCACGATCGCATACTTGCCATCGGGCGTGTAATACATGTTATACGGATCTTTCACTTTTAGAGTCTGGCCCTTCTTGCCGGTCGCGGGATCGATGAGCGTAACGCTGTCGCCTAAGTCGCATAGCACCCATAGTGTCTTCAAATCGTAGGATGGTGTAACATGCTGCGGTTGCCGCCCCACGCGAAAATGGCGAATGATTTGGTAAGTCTTGGGATCGATGACATCGACACTATTGCTACCGCTGTTCGGCACGTAGATCAGCGATGGAAACTTACGAACGGCGGGACTTAGATCGCCGGCGGCGTCGGCCGAATAGATATCGTGTCTGTCCAGCACAGGCGGCATGCCCGGCAGCGGATCCGCAGTGGGATCGGCAGCGGACAACACGAAAAACGTGGCGATGGCGCTGCAAAAGAGTATGGATGATTTCATGGAGATTAGGCAGATTTCAAGGATGCATCACACCGGACACAAAGATTTCGATATAGCCACGGCCGCCTGCTTGCCCATGCGAACGCAATCCGGTATGCCGATGCCCGTATAAGCATTGCCGGCCAGCTGGAAGCCGGGGATGAGAGCGGTCCGCGCTTCGATTTCGGCTAGCCGCGCCGCGTGGCCGACGGTGTACTGGGCCATGGAGCGGGGCCACCGAAAAATGCGCCAGAAAGCTGGCTCCGCGCGAAGCCCGACGATACGGTGCAACTCGGCGACCACCGCCGCGACGATGGCGTCGTCGCTTTCCAAGAGAATTGCGCCATCGCCCATGCCGCCGAGAAAGCAGCGCAGCAGGGTCGTCCCATTCGGCACGCGGTGCGAGAACTTAGTGCCCACCCAGGTGCAGGCTACCAAACGGCGGCGCTCGCGCTTGGGAACCAGAAAGCCGAACCCATCGAGAGGCTTGGGGAACGCGCTATTGGGAAACCCTAAGGCGACGGTCATCGATGAGCTGTAGGGGACGCTTCCGAGCAAGTCCGCCAGCCGGCCGTCGAGGTTGGCGACGAGCGTGGCGGCGTTGTGTGCCTCGCATGCCAGCACCACTTGCGCGCATTCCAGCCAGCCGTGTTCGAGCCGAATGCGGAAACCGCCGGCGGTCCGTTCAATCGCGTCGGCCCGCCCCTGCAGGATGGTGGCGTGGCCTTGCAGGCGCCCCGTCAACGCCGCCACCAATTGGCTCAATCCGCCCTTAAGGGTGCGAAACAGCGGCAGCCGATTGCCGTGGCTTTGAGCTTCGGCCTTATTGGCTTTCAGTTCGGCCAGGACGCCTCTTGTGAGACTTCCATACTTGGCCTCCAGCTCGACAAACCGCGGCAGGACGCTCGATATGCTGAGCGCGCTGGGGCTGCCGCCGTAGATACCGGAGAGCAGCGGCTCGGCGAGGTAGTCGACGGCTTCGGCGCCGTAATGCGACGTCACGAAGTCCGCTACGGATTGGTCCTCGGAATGGCGGCCCGGCGGGTGGAAAAGTTCCATCCCCATGCGCAGCTTGGTGGGCCAGCTCAGCAGCCGCGTGGTTAGCAGTGGCGCTAGCTTGGTGGGGACCATAAGCTGCAGGCCGTCCGGCAGCGGCACCAGGCGGCCACCCTTCCACACATAGGTGACGCGCAGATGATCGTTCGAGCCGATAACTTCTTCCGCCAGTCCCAGTTCCCGGATCAAATCCATGGCAGCCGGCTTCATGGAGAGAAAGCTGTCGGGGCCGCCTTCAATCACACAGCCTTCCACATGCTCGGTTTGGATGACGCCGCCAAGGCGCGGTCGCGCTTCGATGAGCGTGGAAGGGATGCCGGCCTGGGCCAGGTAATACGCACTGGACAGGCCGGAGATGCCGCCTCCGACGATCGCTACGGATGCGTCCATGAAACTTGATTATCGCAAGTGTGGAGGGTAGCTTGCGTGCATATCCGGATATGCGACGGAATTTTGGGGATTTTTGGGGGCGCCAAACCCGCCTGTCGGTGCTATACTGAAACGATTCTGGCATGCTGCACCCGTACCGCGTTCCGGCACGGTGCCCTTACAGCAAAACGTTCCCCGCGCAATGGAACGTGCCAGAGGTTCCGCTCCAAGTGCTGAGCGCGTCAGCGATCCCAGGGATGTTACACAGAGAGGAGACCAGCATGCCAAGTGAGATTCTTACGAAACAAGCAGAACGTAGTCCCCTAAGCGGAGCTTTCTCGCGCCGCAGCTTCCACCGATTCGCTTCGTTACTGGCGGCGGGCGCGGCACTCCCTTTCTACAACGAGCGGGCGCTCGCCCAGCTCTCAATGGTGCGGAATCTGCCTCCCGACGCGGTGAAGATCAACGCCAATGAGAATCCCATGGGGCCGTGCTCGGAGGCGGCGGCGGCCATCCACGGGGTGGTACAGAACGGCGGCCGGTACCTGTACGAAGAGACGTTTGCGATGGCCAGTACGCTCGCCGAACAGGAGGGCGTGAAGTTCTCCTGGAACCCGGCGGCCAGTTACGTCCAGGCCTTCGCTGGATCGAGCGATCCGCTGCATCGCGCGGTGCTGGCGTTTTGCTCCAAGGAAAAGCCCTTTGTGGTAGGCGACCCGGGTTACGAGGCGGGCGCCCGCGCCGCCAAATTCATCGGCGCCGGGGTAGTCAAGGTCCCTTTGGTAAAGGGCAGCGCGGCGCACGATGTGAAGGCTTTGGCTGCAGCCCACCCCACCCCAGGAGTGATCTATGTGTGCAATCCGAATAACCCCACGGGCACCGTCACATCCAAAGCGGACATCGAATGGCTGGTCGCCAACAAACCGGCTGGATCGGTCGTCTTGCTGGATGAGGCTTACATTCACCTGTCCCAATCCGCGGTCATGAGTTCTTATCTGGTGGCGGCCGACAAGGACGTCATCATTCTGAGAACATTTTCCAAGCTATACGGCATGGCGGGTCTGCGCGCGGGCGCCGCGATCGCCCGGCCGGATCTGCTGGAGAAGATGAACGTGTACACGGCTGGAGCCTTGCCGGTGACAGCCATGGTGGGCGCCAACGCCAGCCTCAAGGTAAAGAACCTGGTGAAGGAGCGGCGCGCTACGATTGCCGCCATCCGTGCCGAGACCTTCGAATTCCTGGACAAGCACAACATCGAGTTCATCCCCTCGGAAGCCAACATGTTCATGATGAACGTGAAGCGGCCGGGCAAGGAATTTTATGATCAGATGGCGAAACGCAACGTTTATATCGGCCGTGTCTGGCCGGTATGGCCCACCTGGGTACGCGTCACCGTAGGCACGCGCGACGATATGGCGAAATTCCGCGAGGCCTGCGTACAGTGTTACGCTGCTTGACGGAACTGTTTCGCGGGCGCATACCCGAGCCCGCCGGCGAGGTCTAAGAGGTGCCCCGCACCACGTGGCCGGTCCTGGCACGCAGCCGCAAGCGTTACTCGTTGCGGTCCTTCGCGGGCGATGTCTCAGGCGGGTTGATCGCGGCGCTCATCGCCCTGCCATACGGTCTGGCCTTGGCCAGCATGATGGGGCTGCCTCCGACATTGGGTATCGTCACGTCGGTGGTGACTGCCCCGGTTACCGCGCTGCTGGGCCGTAATCCCGTTCTTATCGGTGGGACCGCCAGCGCCACGGTTCCGTTTATAGCGCTGGCGGTGGCACACCAAGGCGTGGGCGGCGCGGCGCAGGTCTGCCTGGTCGCCTCCGTGTTCATGATGGCCTTCTCGGTACTGCAATTGGGGCAGTACATATCGAAGGTCCCGCACGCGGTGGTGACCGGATTTTCGTGCGGCATCGGGGCTATGATGGTGCTCTCACAGATCCCCTCGATGCTCGGCGTGCAGGCGGCCGACCGCACCGCGACCAATCTGTTGTACCAAACAGCGGTGACCCTGAGGCACGCGGCGGGCGCTCGCCCAGGGACTCTCGCGATCAGTCTCGCGGTTATTATGGCTTCATTCCTGGCGGCCCGGATCAATCCCCGTCTTCCAGGTCCGCTGCTGGGCATCTTGGCCGGGATGGGAGTCGCCACGGCTTTCGGAATCAAGCAGGGTTTGGTGGGGGCCATCAATTTCCGCGTACCTCCATTCGCGGGCTTTGCATGGAGTCCCGCGGACGCATGGACTGTCGTGCCATCGGGGCTGGGGCTGGCCTTCGTATCGTCGGTCAACATTCTGCTGACCTCCCGCGTTGTGGATCATTTTCGCGGCCGGCACCGTCCGTCGATGCGCACGGACGCCGACCGGGAGCTCGGAGCGTATGGGATCGCCAACCTTGGCGCGGCGATGTTCGGCGCGCCGCTGAGTGTGGGCATTCCGGCGCGCAGCCTGGCTAACGTCCGTTGCGGCGCCACGACGCGCGTGTCGAATCTGGCGCACGCGGCCATTCTGCTAGGCATGGTGGCGTTAGGCGGCGGAGCCATCGCGCGCGTGCCCATGGCGGCCCTAGCGGCGGTTACGGCGTGGGTCGGAATCGGGCTGCTTGAATGGAGTACCTGGAAGCGGCTGCCGCGCATGCGGCCTGTGGACGCCGCAGCTTTCCTGACGACAGCCACCGGAGTGCTCACCATGAATGCGGTGGCGGCGGTCGCACTGGGCTGTTCGCTGTACGGGTTGCACTGGTTGTGGCTTTTGCGGCCAGTTGGATCGGCGCAGGGCGAGGTCGCCTCGCCTTCTGCGCGAAGGAGCGGCGAGGCAATCGTTGAACCATTACGGTCGTCCAACGCCGGCGGTTAACAGAGAGCGGCCATCAACGCTCCCCCTGCCGTCGAATGCAGCGGGTCGCCCGATATCCGGACTTCCGACAGCCGCAATGGAAATTCCTCGGCTTCGAGGATCCTCAGCAGGACCACATTCCCGCGAGCCCAAATTACGGACAACATGGCCGGGCATTTCCTGAAATCCGGTCGCATCGGTGCGTGGTGGTGGGCTCCGCCCGCATCGCCGCCAACGGGGGACGTGGCCAACAAAATCGGCACTTACTCGGTGGCGGTGCTGGCCAAGGAAAACGCAACTGTTCAATTATCACGATCGGGGACTGGGAGCAGCGATACGCGCCGCCATCGCTGCGCTCATATTTGACTTATCGCATCGCGCAATCACTAATTCACTTCGCCGCCGACATTAGCGAGTAGATGGCTCTGAACATGGTTCACGAGCCTGCGGTCCATAAGCCGGACATCGGATATGGAATGGTGGCCGGCGACGTGTGTGCCGACTGCGTGGCTCGGCTCAAGAAGTTTGGCACAAGCCCCGATGCCGTGGACTCCCTTCAAGATCCTTAATGTTGTGCGCCATGAAGCCCTGGGAATGCCAGTGACACTGGATCCGGACGCCTCAGCTTAGACGTGCTGCGATCCGGCAGGGCTATGCGGCGACTTCCACGTAGTCGACCGACGTGCGCGGCTCCGGGATGGGTGCGCCGACCTCGCGCATGGCTTCGAAGTGGGCGGCCACAGCATCCAGAAAGTTCCGGCGCGTGTCCTCTTCCGTGTCGCCAACGGCCGCACATCCGGAAACATCCGGCGAGTAGGCAGAGTAGCCCGTCCCTTTCGGCTCGATGACCACTGGATAGCGTCTCGCGCTCATTTCAGCCTCGCAGCCTTGAGCATAGCATTCAACGTGCCGGCCGCGAGTTCCTTACCCTCGTTGCCAGCAACGGTGATTGCCGCCCTAGATGGCCCCCAAACGCCCCTAAGCGTGCGTCAGCACATCGCGGCCATCAAGGCTCCCCGTGCCGTCGAATGCAGCGGGTCGCCCGATATCCGGACTTCCGACAGCCGCAATGGAAATTCCTCGGCTTCGAGGATCTTCATGAAATGATCCAGAAAGCCTTTGGGCATCGCCGTGCCGCCGCTGAGCACCAAGGGCACCGATTGTTCCAGCTTGGGCAGTTTCTGGGCGGACGCGATATGCGTGCGCAGCGACCCGATCAGGTCGGCGATGACTTCCTGATAGTAGACCGTCAGGGCATTGTGTACCCTATCCGCGGTGAAGCCGTTCAATTGGAAGCTCTTCTCCTTGGACATGCGCAACCGGTTGGCGCGGTCCCCGGTCACTTGGGCGGCGTTAGCGTCGATGAAATCGCCAGCCTTGGGTACGCTGAAGCTCATGACCGGCACCGACAGCACCGCCAGGCAGATATTGCACAATCCGCTCCCGCAGGAAATGCCGACGCCGCTGAAATTCGATGCGGCCAGTTCGCCGTAAACCACCGCCAGCCCCTCCTCGATCGGTGAGGCCTGATAGCCCAGCTCCGTTAGAATCTGCCTGAGCGACGCTTCGTGGTATCGAATCGCTCCGTCCACGCTATCCCCACGCGCAGGCACGCTGAAGAAGACCCGCTGCCCCTCGGCCACGGCCCGGCCGAGCAACTTCGTGATGATCCGCCGCACCACTGCGAGGCTGTACGGCTCGTCGGGATTGAGCACCCCATGCGCCATGGGCCGCCGCGTATCGACATGAAAAACTTCGGCGAATTTTTCCGCGTCGTTGCCCGCCACCACGATGTCCGCTCCCTGCACCTCGTGGAAAACGTTCTCCCGTTGCAGGGCGTTCTCCGCCAGTTTCGAGTAGGGCAGCGTCAGGAACGCGTTCAGCTCGGAGTCGTACTCGTGTTTCTTTTCCTTCGAGCGCGCCACCACGATGCGGCTGGTGCCTACGTCCAGCCCCAGCGGCTGCGTGTAATCCTGTTCGAGGTTGTTCATAGCTCTCTCCCGTTTCCGGCTCAATCGAAAGGCTGGACCTGCTCGCGGTGCATGGCTTCCGCAGTGCGCTGCAAGCGTTGCAATTCGTGGTCGCCCAGGGGCCGCGGCCTGCGTTCTGCCCACCACAGCCCCGCGAGCAGCGCTACTCCGCAAATGCCAGCCAACCACGTCACGGTTTCCTCTTAGCGCGCCGCTGCGCTCGATGCGCGTTCCAGGACCACGGTCAGCCCCGCCGAGGCATGCGCGCCGGCTTCCGGGACGCAACAGTCCGCCGCATCTGCAATGCGCTGCGCCTCCTGCTGCTTCCGCTTCTGCCATACCCGGAAGCTATCCTGCGCATGGGCCACTTCATCCAGATTGCTTTGCATGCGCGCCATGTACTGGCTGGTCATGCGCTCCATTTCCGCCTGAATCGCGCGGTTCTGTTCCTGGATGGCCGCCTCGAAGCTTTGCAGGTCCCGCTGGCGCGCCTCCTCGTAGTCGTTGAGGACGCGCTGCCGGACGATTGCATCTTGCAGGATATCTTCCATCTTCGCGCCGCCCGCGTCCAGCGCCATCATCAAGGCCGCGCGCTTGCTCTCCGCCGGCATGCCGCCAAGGTGCGCGCTATTCAGCATTTCCGCCACTTTCAATACGCCATAGGAAAGCCGGGGCGGCTTCACTGCCCCGCCTTGATAAATCTGTTCGAAGTCCGTGAGCATCGCGGGAGCGTGCTCGCCATTGGTTCCGCCCAGCCCAGCCAGCCGTGCACCCGTTTCATCGAGCCCGATTACCGCCGGCACGTGGCCGTTGGATGCGTTGGCGTGTCCGTCGGCGGACAACCCTTCGTGGTTCCCATTTGATAACTGCAACATTTTTTTCCACATACGCGCCTCCTCAACGGACGCCGCCATGCCGCCACTGGGCCGATATCGCGACGGACGTCGTTCTTTCTGTTTTTCCCGGTTCTCCTAAGAAGTAAGGTTTTTAGGAATTCCTCTCACTTCTTTTTCGGGTCGACCGGATCTCAATTAAATTTGTAAGATTTTTGATTCTGGCGGACGACATATATAGCACGGATACGCGATATGCCACGGCTAGGGCCAAGGTTCGGACGGCGGATGGCGCGCGACGCGCACGTGGCTCGGATCGCGAGTTACATCGCGGATCCCCTGATGCGCCTGAGATTCCTGCAAGCGGCTGCGCCGCCGAAGCGGCTTTTGCGACGGTTGTTCCAGGACCGTCTCCGCTACTGGATTCTTTGGGCCGGTCTCCTTCTCGTGGTGCTGCTCATCCCCTTTCTGATGAAGCTTGCGGCAGGCAAGCCGGAAGCGCCGCACTCCGCGCCGGCGGCTCCCCTTGCGGCGCCCGCCGGTGCGGCTCAAAAGACCATTCCGGTCTGGCAAGTCGAACAGGCGGTCGATTCGGAAGTTTATAGTAACGGTCTTCGGATCGATACGCGCTACACGATCCCCAATCGCCCCCGGCTCTACATCGCGTTTCAGCGGAATGACAGTTCCGCCGCAAATCGCGTCTGGCGCTCTCAACCAGCCGGGATTGTATACCACACCACTGAGAGTTTGCAGGCGCCTTTTGACGCGCAGAATACCCCGGTGCTCAAGCGATTGGGAGAATCCGTCCTGGAGTACGTGCGCCGGATGCGCGCCTACCACTACCTGATCGACCGTTTCGGCCGCGTGTACCGCGTAGTGCCCGAATCGGATGCCGCCAACCACGCGGGTTATTCCGTCTGGGCCGACGATGAATGGTTCTATGTAAATCTGAACGAGAGCTTTCTGGGTGTTTCCTTTGAGGCCCAATCGCATCCCGGACAGACGGAAGGCCCCGTGAGCCCCGCCCAGGTCCGGGCTGCCGCCATGCTAACCGAAATGCTCCGCAGCCGCTACGGGATTTCCGCCGGAAACTGCGTCACTCACGCCCAAGTCTCCGTAAATCCCTCGAACATGCTGGTTGGCTATCATACCGATTGGGTCGCGGGCTTCCCGTTCGAGGAGCTAGGCCTGCCGGACAATTATCAAGAGGCATTACCGTCGCTTTGGGCGTTCGGCTTCCAATACGAGCCGAAGTGGCTAGCCGCCAGCGGCAATCGCCTGTCGTCCAGCGTCAAACTGGCTGAACAAGATATCTTACGCAAGGCAGCGGCGGAGGGCATGCGGCCCGCAGCGTACCGGAAGGCGCTACGCGACCGCTACCGGGCCTGGCTGGCGGAGAGCAGGACGGGTCCGCCAATCGCTCAACTCAGGTCCGCTCCGGCTCCGTTGGCCGGTAGCCTTTTTCCCGAAGCACGCCCCGCGCCGTTTCCGCCGCATCGGGAAGCACGTAAAAGAACGCCCCTGTCCGCACACGCTGAAAGATGAAGCCGCCGCGGTACTCGTCGGCTTCCACTCCGTAGTCTACGCCGGCGGTGCTAAAGATCGCTTCCAACCGCAGTGCCTCGTTCAACCGTTTGGCTATATACACCAGCACGGGATCCTTGCCTTCAAAAAACGACGCTTCTTGGCGCATGTTTCCTTGAGACAAGCGGCCGCCGCCGCCATCTTTACCATATTAGGAGATATTTGAATGGAAGGACTAATGGCGGATCCCGCCGCATGTTCGATCGGCCGTGAAGAGGAACTCCACTGGCTGGCGCTGATTCTGGTCCCCGGCCTGGGCACCCGGATGGCGGGTAAGCTGCTGGATCGATTCCGCACGCCGCAGGCCGTTTTCCGCGCCTCGCGCAGCGAACTGGTGGCAGCGGGCCTCGGCGGCGCGGTAGCCCAGAGCGTCTCCAGCGGATGCTCCTTCGAGGATGCCCTGGATCAGCAACGCAAAATGGCCGAGCATGGCGCAGCCGCCATCGTGCGCAGCGACCCTCGCTATCCGGCCCTGTTGCGCGAGATCTTCGACCCGCCCGTTCTGCTGTTTGCCCGCGGACGCCTGGAACTATTGCAGCCTTTCCACTTCGCTGTGGTGGGCACGCGGCGGCCCACAACGTACGGTTTGGCGGTCGCCGAGAGGTTGTCCGCCGATTTGGCGCGCGCCGGGTTGACCATCGTCAGCGGCATGGCGCGCGGGATCGATACCACGGCGCATAAAGGCGCCCTTTCCGCCGGTGGCGACACCGTAGCGATTCTGGGCTGTGGCGTGGATGTGATCTACCCCGTGGAAAACCGCAAGCTGGCCGCCGACTTGTCCGCCAAGGGTCTAGTGCTCTCCGAGTTCGCTATGGGATCTACCGCCTTTCCCCAGAATTTCCCCATCCGCAACCGGATCATCAGCGGGATGAGCGCCGGCGTGCTGGTGGTGGAAGGAGCCCAATACAGCGGCTCGGCCATCACGGCGAAGCTGGCGCTCGACCAGGGGCGGGAAGTGTTTGCCGTTCCCGGCAATATCACATCGCAAGCGAGCTGGGGCCCTAACCTGTTGATAAAACAGGGTGCCAAGCTGGTGCAGGACTGGAACGATGTAATCGTGGAACTCCCCGCCGAGGTCCGCCGCCAATTAATCGAGCGCGGCCGGACGCGTCTTCTGGGGAACGCCGGTGCATCCGTGAACGGCGGTCAGGCATCCCTGTTAGAGGGCGAGGTTGCCGGATCTCTACCTGAAGTTGGCCGCAAGCTGCTTGCCGTCCTGCAGGTGGATAACGCCATACACTTGGACAATCTGCTTCAGATTGTGGAAGATACGTCGGCTTCCGAGATGATCGCAGCCCTATTTGAGCTGGAAATGCTGGGCTTGGTCAAACAGCTTCCCGGAAAGAATTTTGTGAAAGTGTGGTAGCCTCTGGGATATCCGGGGAACGTGTGAAGTGTGGAATATTGAAGTCGTCTTATGCCGAAATCTCTCGTAATCGTGGAATCGCCCGTCAAGGCGAAAACCATCAACAAGTATCTGGGTAAGCAATACGTCGTCAAAGCGTCGCTGGGCCATATCAAGGACCTCCCGAAAAAAGACTTGGCCGTGGATGTCGAGCACGGTTTCGAACCTCGCTACGAAATCATCGAAGGCAAGCGCAAGCTGCTGGGCGAGTTAAAACAAGCCGCCAAGGGTGTCGAATCCATCTACCTGGCAGCCGACCCCGACCGCGAAGGAGAGGCCATTTGCTCGCACCTGCAAGAGGAGTTGCAAGGCAAGAAGAACGGCGGACCGCACATTTACCGGGTGATGTTTAACGAGATCACCAAGAACGCCATTCAAAAGGCGTTTCTGAACCCCGGCATGGTGGACGAGAAACTGGTGGATGCGCAGCAGGCGCGCCGCGTACTCGACCGGCTGGTGGGATACAAGATCTCCCCGCTGTTGTGGGATAAAGTGCGCCGAGGTCTCTCCGCCGGCCGCGTGCAGACCGTGGCGCTACGCGTGATCGTGGAGCGCGAAAGCGAAATCGCGGCGTTCATTAAGGATGAGTATTGGACCATCGACGCCGGCTTGGCCGCGCGCAAACCGCCGCTATTGAACGCACACCTGATCAAGAAGGACGACCAAACGCCAGAGTTGGGCAGCCAGGCGGCCACCGATTACGTAGTGGCGCAGCTTGATGGCGCCGACTACATTGTCAAGTCCGTGGGCACGCGCGAGAAGCGCCGCAATCCGGTGGCGCCATTCATCACTTCCACGCTGCAGCAGGAATCCTCGCGCAAACTGCGTTTCAGCGTGAAGCGCACCATGATATTGGCGCAAAGACTGTACGAGGGCATCGAGCTGGGCAAGGAGGGCTCCGTCGGCCTGATCACTTATATGCGCACGGACTCCACGCGCATATCCGAAGACGCCTTGCAGGAGGCGCGCGCCTACATCGCGGTCAAGTACGGGCCGGAGTTTTTGCCGGAATCGGCTAACGTTTATAAGTCCAAGAAGGACGCGCAGGATGCGCACGAAGCCATCCGCCCCACTTCGATGGAGCACAGCCCCGACGATGTGGCCAAGTATCTGGCCGAGGACGAGCTCAAGCTCTACCGCCTGATCTGGAATCGCTTCGTGGCCTGCCAGATGACGCCCGCGGTCTTCGACCAGACCACCATCGACATTTCGGCGCGCGGCAAGGATTCGAGCGAGTATCTGTTCCGCGCCACCGGGTCGGTGCTGAAGTTCGGCGGTTTTCTCAAGGTTTACGAAGAAGGCAAGGACCAGTCCGACGAAGAAGACGAGGAGATGAAGCACAGGCTACCCGCGGTGGCCGAGGGCGAACATCTGAAGCTTCGCGGCCTGGTTCCCGAGCAGCACTTCACCGAGCCGCCCCCGCGCTACAACGAGGCGACTCTGGTGAAGAAGTTGGAGGCCGACGGAGTAGGACGTCCTTCGACCTATGCTTCCATCATCTCCACGATTCAGGAGCGCGAGTACGTGAAGAAGGATGGCGGCCGGTTTTTCCCGACCGAGTTGGGCCGGGTCGTCACCGGGCTGCTGCTGGAGAATTTCGACGATATCTTCGACGTGAAGTACACGGCCCGCATGGAGGAGGAACTGGACGAGATTGAAGCGGGCAAGATCGCGTGGCGGGTGGCCATCGGCGAGTTCTACGAAAAGTTCGATAAAGACCTGAAGCACGCCGAAGAGCACATGACCGACATCAAGCGGATGGAGAAGCCCACCGACTTGATCTGCGAGAAGTGCGGCAAGCCCCTGGTGATCAAATGGGGCAAACACGGCAGCTTCATCGCCTGCACAGGATATCCCGATTGCACCTACACGCGCGAGCTCACCGTGGACCTGCCGGATGTGGACAAGGTGGACCTGACCGAGCAAGGCGACGAAGAATATTGCGAGAATTGCGGCCGTCCCATGGTGCTGAAGAAGGGCCGCTTCGGCACGTTCTTCGCCTGCACGGGTTACCCGGATTGCAAGACCACTAAGCCCATCGGGGGCACCCAGAAGAAGCCCGACGTGCAACTCGACGAGAAGTGCCCGGTGTGCGGCAGCAACATGGTGCTGAAGACCGGCCGTTTCGGCGAGTTTACGGCTTGCGGCAATTATCCTACTTGCAAGCACGTGAAGCAGAAGACCATCGGGATGAAGTGCCCGGAGTGCAACGAGGGCGAGGTAGTGGAGCGGCGCTCCAAGCGCGGCAAGACGTTTTACGGCTGCAACCGCTGGCCGGATTGCAATTTTGTGACGTGGGGCAAGCCGGTGCAGGAGAAGTGTCCCGAGTGCGGCGGGCCTTACATGGTGGAGAAGTGGCTAAAGGCCGGGCCGGTGTTGCAGTGTCCGAATGCGGATTGCAAGCATAAGCAGCCGATGTTGGTTCCAGTGGAGGCTTTGGCGCAATAGGGGCCGTCGCCGTGCTCTCGTGATGTCCGTTCAGATTGGTGGAAAGACCTGGAGGGAATCCTGGCAATGTCTTAAGACACTGAGACCGGCCTCGCGGCCGGTCTCGCACCCTGCCTTCGAAGAGACAGGGGGGATAAGTACAACACCACGATAACTGCTTGGCACGCCCAATGTCAATGCAGTCGCGAGGCAGTCGCACGTTTTGGGCGAGGAAGGCGGCAAGACGTCTCGGGCTTTCGTTGATATCGACGGCTTTAACCTCTACTATGGCGCGCTGAAGCGGACCCCTTTCAAGTGGCTTGACCTCGCAAGCTCTGCCAGGTGATGCTGCCGAACGACACCATCGAATCCATCCAGTATTTCACAGCCCGCGTCAGCGCCCGGCCATACAACCAGTCCGCGCCCCTGGATCAGCAAGTCTATCTTCGGGCATTGCGAAGCATCCCCAACCTGTCGATCACGTTTGGACATTTCTTGACGCACTCGGTGCGGATGGTGTTGTCCGGCAGCAGTCCGCCTCAGAAGGTCTTTGTGGACAAGACAGAAGAGAAGGGTTCCGATGTGAATCTGGCAGCCCACCTCCTTCGGGACGCCTTCCTCAGGAAATTCGAAATCGCAGTCTTGATCACGAACGACTCGGACCTTGCGGAACCGGTCCGGATAGTGCGTTACGAACTCGGGCTCCCGGTCGGGATACTGAACCCGCACCAAGCCCATAGCAACGTGCTGAAGAACCTAGCGACTTTCTCAAAGCGCATTCGCCAGGGCGACCTGATCGCCAGCCAATTCCCACCGACAATAACCGATCGCAAGGGCACGTGCAACAAACCGGCGAGTTGGTGACCGGCCTGCTGTTGGAGAACTTCGACGATATTTCTCGAAGATCGCCTGGCGCGTGGCCATCGGCGAGTTCTACGAGAAGTTCGATAAAGACCTGAAGCACGCCGAAGAGCGCTTAGACCACCAAGCCCATCGGGGGCACGCAGAAGAAGCCCGACGTGCAGCTCGATGAGAAGTGCCCGGTGTGCGGCAGCAACATGGTGCTGACGACCGGCCGTTTCGGCGAGTTTACGGCTTGCGGCAATTATCCTACTTGCAAGCACGTGAAGCAGAAGACCATCAATGAAGTGCCCGGAGTGCAACGAGGGCGAGGTGGTGGAGCGGCGCTCCAAGCGCGGCAAGACGTTTTACGGCTGCAACCGCTGGCCGGACTGCAACTTCGTGACGTGGGGCAAGCCGGTGCAGGAAAAGTGTCCCGAGTGCGGCGGGCCTTACATGGTGGAGAAGTGGCTAAAGGCGGGGCCGGTGCTGCAATGTCCGAATGCGGATTGCAAGCATAAGCAGCCGATGTTGGTTCCCGTGGAGGCTTTGGCGCAGTAAGTAGGCGAAGCTCGTCAATACCGGCCAAAGATTCCCAACGCGCTTCACGCCTTCGCCGCGGCCTTGCTCCAGCCGCCTACCATGCGTCCAATCTCATCGAGCTTTTCCGCGCTGAATCCGTAGGCCTCCAACGACATCAGCCTCAGGTTTTTTGCCAGCCTCAACAGATACCGGGTGGAATTGACCTTGCGGCTGGCTTGCTCCAATAGCTCGACCTTCTGGCGCGCATAGCCTGCCTCCACCAACGACGTAAGCAGGTCCAGGCCATGCGCGGTCAGCCGCTCACCCACCGTGAACCGGTGTGTCCGCGGGAAGTTTTCCACCTTCGGCAGCAGCCACAGAACAAAATCGTACGCCTTCCCGACAGCCACCGGTGCGCCATCATCAGGTTTCTTCAAACCCACCCCTAAATTTTTTTCGACCGAGGCTTCGCCTCGGTCAAGGAAAAAGAAAAAAGCATCAAGCAAAGCTACTCCCGGACGCAACGGAAACCGATGCTGCTGCTCCTGTCGCCTGGCGCGTCCGCGTCACGGTTGGCGGCGCGCAGGTCCCTCGCATCATTGACGAACGAACCCCCGCGCAACACTCGCACCTCCTCAAAATCGCTTCTCGTCCATTCCCACACATTGCCGGCCAAATCGGCGACGCCCTCGGGAGTGCTGCCTTCGGGAAACATGCCCACCGGGGTGGGTTCGCCAACCATCATATTGAAATTAGCGCGGTGCTCATCCGGCTCCAGATCCGCACTTCCCCACGGATAAATGCGTCCTTCCGCGCCACGCGCTGCATGCTCCCACTGCTCCTCGGATGGCAGGGCACATCGGATACCCCACCTCTGGCTGACCCACTCGCAGTAGTGCTGGGCATCGTACCACGTTACGGAGGTCACCGGCCGGCTGGGATGGATTGATTGCGCATCCCAGTCCTCCGGCGCGGCCGCGAGCATGTCGTCCAAATACTTGCCATACTCCCATACCGTCACCGGGAACTTGCCGATGCTAAATGTTCCGAGGGAGACCGCCCTCTTGGGAAGGTTCTGGTAGGCCCGCGGGTCGCCTGTAACGGTAAACTTCCCGCCACGGAAGTCGACCCAGTAACTCGCATCGCCGGGCGTGTACAAGCGCGACTGGCGAGCCTGGTCCAGTGCCTCGGCCGCCGCGACGCGCGTCTTCAACCCGATATTTCGCGCCCTGCCTTTCTCGAAGATGGCCGATACGGCGTGGCTCAGAGCACCGTACGCTTGAGCGGAAGCCTTGCTTAGCGTGTAGCTGGTAGGCGCCAGATCGGTTAGCATGTTGCCTAGCACGCCCGCCGCGTGCGCCCGCCTCTCCAGTGTCTTCTGAGCCACGGCGTGGCTGGTGAGCCGCTCAATGAGCGCATCCAGACGTTCCCGCGCCGACGCCGCCATGTAGCCAGCCAGCAGCGGCAAGACTTCGCGGCCTTCAGGCGAATAGAGGAATTTCGGAGCGCGCCTCCAGAGCGTCGAGTCCAGGAGGCCGGCCAGCGTCCGCGCCGCCAGATATTCTTGAAAGCTTCTGTGCCAGAAGGCGATCTCGCCGCCGCGCAGCGTGACGATGCCGCTCACTCTCTGCGCCTCCTCGAGGAAGCCACGGACAGGCTCGATCGATTCGCCTTTCGGCGTCAGAAGCGCCGCCGCGGTGCCGATCCCGATGTGCAACTTCTGTCCGCCCTTCCACTCCTGCATCGCCAGGGCGAGCTTGCCGAACCGCGCCAATAAGTCCTCTTTCTTCCACTGTTGCCCGGACCGCTCCACGGCTTGCTCGGCGAGCCAGTCCATGATTTGTTCATATAACTGCGCACGTTGCTCGGGCAACCGATGCCGACGCAGGTGCAGTACGGCCAGCGCGGTCAGCATGAGCGGATTGCGGGCCAAGAGGCGGATGGAGGGTACCGCGACCGCGGGATGCAACTTGGCGTAATAGGTCTGCGCCGCGGGTTCGTCTCCCCGCTCGAGCCAGAGGCACCATTGCATTAGGAAGCGATCGATTCCGGGGCCGTCCAAATCGTCGATGGAGGCGATCTCGAATCCCGCCAAAGTGGTCCGGCCCTCGTGTGCACCCGGACGCGTGGTCACCACGATGTGGCAACCGCATTGCGCGGCGGTCAATTGGAACATTTGCACGATCTTCTCGCGCCGTGTCTGGCTGGCGGCTTCGTCCAAACCGTCGAGCAACAGCACGGTATTTTCCGCCTCCAGCTTCTCCCGGAAGAACTCCTCGTCCAGGCCCCACCCTTGGGAAGCGAGGAAATGCGGGATCCAACGGGCGTCCTCGTCATGCGCGGGATCGCCTGGGGCGCGGGCGTCCAACGTTTTGGCCATGTACTGATCGAGCTCGCTAATCCGGATCAGCAGAGGGAAGCCTTGCAACGGAAAGTCCGACGGCCGTCCGGTCTGCGGGCACAGCATCCATGCGATCCAACGTACGAAGGTGGTTTTGCCTCCACCCGGCTTGCCTTCGATGACCAGCCTTCGGCTCCGCAATGCCTCTTCCAGCGGAACAGGTTGCGCGCGCTCCATCGCGGCGCGGGCGGCCGGATCTTCGCCGATAGGCGGGCGGAGCGCAGTCTTCAGGTGGATGTAGAGTGCGTCGATGGCGGGCGGCGGGGTGTCGCCGGGTCCGACTTTGAGTTGATGCAGGTCGATGTACTGCGTCTTACCCCACAGCCAAGCGAGGTATTTCTCGGTGCTGGGCGCGCCCCGCGCTAGCTTCTCGGCGCGGAGCTTGTAATTCCCTTCGGTCTTCTCCTCCCATTCGGTCTTGCGGGGGTCGAATTCCCAGGGTCTCCGGCGAATGGTGCGCTGGCCGGGATCGATACGGAAAATGGAGAAATTGTTCCGGTAGGCTTGATTGGCGTAGGACGCGCCGCCGCAAAACCGGCGCGCACGGCCGCAATCGCGGGTAGGCTCCTCAATGGCGCCGTGTGTGTGCCCGGAAAGGATGACGTGTACGCGCTCGGCCAGATACCCGTAAGTGTTGGGCCGGTCGTATGCGTTGATTTCCTGAGGGGCGAGCCAATCCGGCGGGTGATGCACCAGAGCCACCGTGACGGGCGCTTTGTCGTAGTCTCCATGGTTGGACAGCGGAGGCATCGCCTGAAGTTGGGGCAACCCCAGCCATAGCTCGCCGCGGTCGGTTTGGCTGTTGCGGCAAAACCAAGCGGAGTTCAGGCAGACAAAACGAATTCCGTGCGACTCACGCATGCCGGCTAGATAGTTGGGTGCGCCGTGCAGTTGCGGCGCTGGAATTCCGAGCTCGGTGGCGAAATTGACGAACAGGCTAAACGGCCGTGCGAAACCGTCCGCGAGATACTCCGGCCGCAAGAGTTCGTCCGCCTCCTGCGGATCGTGCGTGCGCTTGACCAGTGCGCGCGTGGCGTTCCGGTCGAGATCGTGATTGCCCGGGCAGACAACACAGTCTGCCGCGCTCAGCCCGGCGGCGGGAAACAGCTTCTTGGTAAGCCAATCCGCGAGTTCCGTGTAGCCCGACGCTCTGCCCTGCCACGCCAGGTCGCCCGAGATAACCACGATCTGCGGCCGCCAATCCCGCTCCAACCCGCTGACTACCCCCAGCAGCCCATCGAGCGCCTCCGTGCGCTGATCGCGCGCGGTTTGGTCATGGTCATAGCCGAAGTGGAGGTCCGACAAGTGAAGTAGGTTGGTCATTGGTGGCCGCCGGTCTTCCATTATATAGCCCTAAGTACGGCTGCACCGGGCGCCTGGCTGCAAGACTGTTCAGCGGCGCTCGAAGCGCGGCGGTCCGTATATGGTGGAGAAGTGGCTGAAGGCGGGGCCGGTGCTACAGTGTCCGAATGCGGATTGCAAGCATAAGCAGCCGATGTTGGTTCCGGTGGAGGCTTTGGCGCAGTAAGTAGGCGAACGGTGCGGCCCCGCTTCGCTTTGCGCTACGACGCGACCCGCGTCCGCCGCCGCTAGCAGATTGGCGAAGCTCGTCAATACCGGCCAAAGATTCCCAACGCGCTTCACGCCTTCACCGCGGCCTTGCTCCAGCCGCCTACCATGCGTCCAATCTCATCGAGCTTTTCCGCGCTGAATCCGTAGGCCTCCAACGACATCAGCCTCAGGTCCTTTGCCAACCTAAACAAATACCGGGTGGAATTGGAACTAGACGTCTTGTTCGCGTCTCGTGCTCATTTATCGTCTTACTCAGCTTTGAGAGAAGCCATATCAATGGAGAAGCGGTATTTCACATCGGCCTTGAGTAGCCTTTCATAGGCTTCGTTGACCTTCTGAATAGGGATGACCTCGACATCGGAGGTGATGTTGTGTTGGCCGCAAAAGTTGAGCATCTCCTGGGTTTCGGGGATACCGCCGATGGGCGAGCCGGAGAGGCTGCGGCGTCCCATGATGAGGCCGAATACCGAGACGCCCAGAGGCTTCTCCGGCGCACCGACCACCGTGATGTTGCCATCGCGGCGGAGGAGCTGAATGTAGGCGTCGATGTCGTGTTCGGCCGAGACGGCGTCGAGGATGAAGTCAAAGCTGCCGGCGTGCTTCTGCATCTCGTCGGCATTGCGCGAGACAACGACTTCGTCGGCTCCGAGGCGGCGCGCGTCCTCCTTCTTGTTGGGTGAGGTGGTGAAGACAACCACGTGGGCTCCGAGCGCGTGAGCGAACTTCACGCCCATGTGGCCAAGTCCGCCGAGACCCACCACGCCTACCTTCTTGCCTTTGGTGACGCCCCAGTGGCGCATGGGTGAGTATGTTGTGATTCCCGCGCAGAGCAGAGGCGCGGCGCCGGCTAGGTCGAGGTTGGAAGGCGCCTTCAGGACGAAGCGCTCATCGACGACTACACTGTCGGAATAGCCGCCGTAGGTGACGCCTCCGAGGTGCTTGTCGGGGAAGTTGTAGGTGAGGGTCAGGTTCGGGCAGAACTGCTCAAGGCCAGCCATGCACTCGGGGCAGGTGCGGTCGGAATCGACCATGCAACCTACTGCGGCGAGGTCCCCGGGCTTGAACCCTTTGACCGCGGAGCCGACCCTGGTGATACGGCCCACGATCTCATGCCCTGGCACGCAGGGGTACACGGTCGGCATGACGTTGCTCCACTCATTACGGACCTGATGGAGATCGGAGTGACAGATACCGCAGAATAGGATATCGATCTGCACGTCGTGTTCGGTTGGATCTCGACGCGCGACCGTCGTCGAGGCAAGCGGCGATGTCGCACTGCCAGCGGCGTAAGCCTTTGCATTGTACATGGGTGTATGCTTTCCTTGTTGGCCTTACTCAGGCTTGGTAATTCCCGCGCGTAGCCGGTCAGCGGCCGGTCATCTGCTCCAGCTTTTCGGGGTACCGAGCGCCTTGCACCGTGATCCTTGAGGCGGCGTTCTCGATATCACGCAAATCGGCGGGCGTCAGCTCGACCGGGATTGCCCCGATGTTTTCGTCCAAGCGACGCAGCTTTGTGGTGCCTGGGATCGGCACAATCCACGGCCTTTGGGCCAGCAGCCAGGCGAGTGCGATCTGAGCGGGTGTCGCCTGCTTGCGTTCCCCGATGCCGGCGAGCAAATCGATTAGGGCCTGATTCGCCTTGAGTGCCTCCGGTGTGAAGCGAGGCAGGGTGCTGCGGAAGTCGGAGCTGTCGAACTTCGTATTTTCGTCGATCTTGCCCGTGAGGAAGCCTTTGCCCAAGGGGCTGTACGGAACCAAGCCGATTCCGAGTTCCTCGAGGGCCGGGATCACTTCCTTCTCCGGAGTCCTCGTCCACAGCGAGTACTCGCTTTGCAGTGCAGTGACCGGCTGGACTGCGTGTGCGCGACGGATGGTCTGCACGCCTGCTTCGGAAAGGCCGAAGTGCTTCACCTTGCCTTCCTGAATCAGGTCCTTCACCGCACCGGCTACGTCTTCGATAGGCACGTTCGGGTCAACCCGATGCTGATAGAGCAAGTCGATGATATCGATCTTCAGCCGCTTGAGCGATCCCTCGGCGGCTTGCTTGATGTGCTCCGGCCTGCTGTTCAGGCCCGGCAGACCCTTCATCCCGCGGGGGTCGAAATCGGGACTGAGGTCGAACCCGAATTTCGTGGCGATCACCACCCGGTCGCGGAACGGAGCAAGAGCTTCGCCCACCAGTTCTTCGTTCAAGAACGGGCCGTAGACCTCGGCAGTATCGAAGAACGTGATGCCGCGTTCCACGGCTGCCCTAAGAAGAGCGGTCATCTCCTGCTTGTCTTTGGGCGGGCCGTAGGAAAAGCTCATGCCCATGCAGCCGAGCCCGAGAACCGATACTTCCAGGCCGCTATTTCCAAGTTTGCGTTTCTGCATTGTTTCTCCTTCAGGAACCGTTTCCCTCATCTCCAGGTTAGATTCGAACGCCCTGAAAGTGGTATCCCGATCCTTCCGATTTATTGCCTATTTCTCTTGCACGGCTGACGTGTGCGCAGAGTCTTCGGTTATCCTAGGGTAGAAGAGAGCGAAACCGTTACCATGAAAAATATCAATGGAGAGGCGTTCCCGTTAAGCGATGAAGCGCACGTATTGCGGAAGGAGCTGGCTCGCAAGATTGCCTTGATCGTTGGCTCCGCAGAGAGCCGGGCAACGGATATTCCCGGGCTGACGCTGCACCGGCGGACCGCCCCGACCGCTCCTTGCTCGATGACTTACGAGCCGGGCGTGACCGTGATCGCCCAGGGGCGAAAGCGAGTAGAACTGGGCCGAAACATTTTCATTTACGATCCCTCCCGATTCCTGCTGACGTCGGTCGATCTGCCAGTGGTCAGCCGGGTGATCGAGGCAAGTGAAGCGGCGCCCTGCCTGGCGTTGTCGCTCAAGCTCGAAATGCCCATGGTGCGAGAGCTTCTCAGCCGGGAGGAGATTCGGGTCCATGAGCCGCCATCCGACAGTCCGGGCATGGCGACCGGCGAGACCACCCTGGAGTTCCTCAGTGCCTGCTGCAGGCTCGTGGACCTGCTGCACACGCCGCAGGACATCCCCTTTCTCAGCGGCCTGATTCAACGCGAGATCATCTACCGAATCCTTCGGAGTGCGGAGGGATCCCGCCTGCGAGCGATTGCAACGCTAGGAGAGCAGAGTCACCGGACGGCAAGAGCCATCGCCTGGATCAGGGCGAACTATGCGAAGCCGCTCCGGGTGGAAGATCTCGCGGAAGTCGCGGGAATGGGCGTATCCACGCTGCACCATCATTTCCGGGTTCTGACTGCCATGAGTCCTCTGCAATATCAGAAACAGATTCGGTTGCAGGCAGCGCGGGGACGCATGCTCATGGATGGCCTGGACGCCGCCAGTGCAGCCTTCGAGGTCGGATACGAAAGCGCCAGCCAATTCAACCGCGAGTACAGCCGCTTCTTCGGCCAACCGCCCATGCGGGATATTCGGACTCTTCGCTCGCCAAGCGCTCCGCTGCTGGAGTCGGTCGGTAATCGGCAAAACGCCATCTGATTCGTCTGTTCCGCGTGAGCAGTAGGATATCCCATTCAGGCGGCCTGCACCGATTATTTTTTCAAGTTGAGCGATTGGAACTCGGCAGCAGAGATGTGCACTTCCCCGTCCACAGCGAACCACAACCGGTCTTTCGCGCCGCTGACGAACTGCGCACTGCGTAGCGTGGCCGCGGCTGCGGCGGACGGCGGCAATGCGGACTTCAAATCCAGTCCCTTGCGAATGGACGACTCGATGCCGCCGGCGATTTTCTCCTTCACCGCGGCGCCCAGGGAGCCGGACTGCAACACCTCGCCGAGCGACCCATCGGCGTCGATCTTTTGGACCTCCGAGGCCATCGCGATGCCGTCCGCTCCAGCCGACGGCGTCAGCCTCACCACCACCGTTGCGTTGCCGCCCACCAGCCGCTTGACCACGTTCTTCCCGAATGCCTTCACGCAGGCCCAACGTTCGTAGTGCACGTGGGCCGTCAAGACCGCGGACGGAGAGGCTGGGGCGAGTGTGGCGCTTTCCACCGAAAGCCGCTCGCCGCAGCGATCCGAGCGGTCCAGTTGGGAGGCGAGCAGCGGTCCGATGTTATCTTGAAGATCGCTCAAGTCCGCCGTCAATGCCAGCTTGTAGGGTTCCTGCGGCCCGCTGGAGACAGTTCCCCAAGCCGTGATTTTGACCGCTTGGCCCTTGACGTCTAAAGAGGTCGTGACCGGCGGAATCTTGAGTTCGAGACCTTCCGCCCGAGCTTCGACGGCGAAGATCGGGAGGATGCATAGGAGGATACGCAGAAGCATGTAAACCCGCATGAAATGCAGTAGATGCTGCGCCAGCCCGCTCAGTTACCATCCTGTGGTGGGAATCTCCTCCTTGCCCGAGACAGGCCAGGAGGCCCGTCCTACAGCTCAAGGCCGGGCTTGCGCTGCCGCGCGCCGGTGCATCTCTTCGTTGGACACGTCTTCTTTGTGCGTGGCGAAGTGCCAGATGTGTCCGAAGGGGTCTTCGAATTGGCACGTGCGATCGCCATAGAATTGATCCGCGACCGGGCGCATGAGCTTGGCGCCGGCGGCTACCGCCCGCGCGGCCAACGCGTCCACGTCTTCCACGTAAATATGGATAAGAACCGGCGAGCCACCCAGCGTCCGCGGACTCAGGAAGCCAATCTCCGGGTGCTCGTCCGCCAGCATGATGTTGGCTTTGCCGATCTTGATTTCGGCGTGGCCGATTCTGCCATCGGGGCCGGCCATGCGCATCGTCTCTGTTGCGCCGAATGCTTTCTTATAGAACTCGATGGCGTCGGCCGCTCCCTTGATCGACAGGTACGGTGTTGCGCCTTCGGAACCTTCTGGTATTGCTTTGACTGTATTTTCCATGCATCCATTGTCGGCGAACACCGGGTGGCGCGTATTGTAAAAATTTGTCACTCGACCAGCGGAACGTGGTTGAGATGCTCCGTACGGTGAGCGATATACGTGGACGGATTGATGCCCGAAAACGCATGAAAGTCGTGGATGAAATGCGCCTGATCGAAATAGCCGCAATCCGCCGCCACCGCAGCCCACTCCACCGGCCGCCCCGTGCCGATCCGCCGCAGCACTCGCTGGAATCGCCGCACGCGGCAAAATAGCTTGGGGGTGAGCCCGACCTCGCCGCTGAAAATCTGAATGAACCTTTTCGCGCTGAGGCCGATTTGACCGGTCACATCCGCTATCGTGCGCGCGTGCGGCAAGCCGTGAAATTCGCGCAACGCGAAGTCCACAGCCGGGTGGCGCTGCAGCCGCCGCCCCGCCCGCGCGAGCAGTGCCTGTTCCAGAACGAGAAGCCTTGCCTGCGGCGTGCAGGCCTCCAGCAGCCGCTCGCGCAACTGGTCCGCCAGTCCACCCCACAAATCCTGCAGCGACACCATGGCGTTGTGCAGTTCGCCGGCCGGTAGACCCAGAAACGGGAAAGCGCCTCCCGGTTTGAAGTGTACGCCAGCGACGGAGTGCTGTCCCGCGGTGTCGATCACGAAGAATTCCGAGTGCGCGCCCACTACCACCGACCCGCGTAGAGTCCGGAATTTTTCCGTATCGTGCGGGTCGTACAAGCGCGTAAGGTCTTCGTTGAGGTTGATCACCAATTCCATCGAGCCATCCGGCAGCAGGCGCTCTTTGTCGTGCGGCTGATGGTAGCCTTCGTACAGCCAGAGCAATCCCACGAATTCCGACAGGGGCGGCGCGGGGATGTGGTGGTAAATCCTCATCAAGCTCTATCACACCACAGCCGGGAAATCAGCGGGAACAGTACGTGGCGGCCCGTGCGTTTCCGTGTGGGATGAGAGTTTGCGGGATGCGGCCCACTGCCAGGTTCCGTTGCCCGCCCTCCAGGGCAGCGTCGTGCCGGATGGCGCCCGTGCGGGCATCGATCCGGAGCAACCTTGGCTTGCTGGGCGAACTCGCATCGCCGGAGTCGATTACGTACAGATCGCGGCCATCCGGCGCGGCCACCATGCGTTTCACATGCACTGCCGGGGCTATGTGGTCTACTTGACCGGTCTCGGGGCGGATCGCATAAATGCCGCCGGTGGCCGCATCGGGGCAGGCGGCGCGCCGATCCACTTTGAAGCCAAACGCTTCCGCAAGATAGAGCCGGTCTGGGGCGCCCGCGAGCAGGAGCAGAACGGGCTGGTTACACGCGCCGTGCAAATCCGGCAGGCCGACTTGTTTGAGCGAGGAAAGCTCGGCGTCTTCCGGCCTCACGCTCCACAGCCAGCCCATTCCGCGAGATCCGTCAGCGCCGTATGTGAACAAATAGAAGCGGTTTCCGGCCCAGGCGCCGGTAACGGGTCCAGCCGGAATCGGAAGCCGGCGGACCATTTGGTTGGCCGCCGTATCGAAGATATCCAAAGAAGGGTGGGGCGAATTGGTAACGCCGAGCAGCCATCGCCCATCGGGCGAGGGTTGCAGATTGTACGCGCCGGGCGCTGTCATGGTGCCAAGGCTGCTCAAGGTGGCGGCATCGAACACATCCACGCCGCGCCTGCCTTGGGTAAACAGAAAGCGGCCGTCCGCGGAAGGCGCGCCGAACAACGCCGGCGACGCCAGCAGGCACATTTGCCGCGTAGCCAGATCCAACGAGTACAGGCCGCAGGACGAACTGTCCGCCTTTTCGGCTTGGGCCACGTAGAGTCTGCGGCCATCCGGACTGGCGGCGACACTCTCTACCCGTTGGTTAACAGCAATCGAGCCCAGCGGCCCCAATGCGGCGTCGAAGAACTCGATGTGTCCGGGACGCGAAGCCAGCACCACCAACGGATCTTCGGCAAAGGCAGACGCAGCCGCGAGCAAGAATAACGGTGCTACAAAGAGTGTGCGCATAAATGCCTACTTCGCCGGCTTATCCGGGTCCGCCGCTTTCGGCTTGGATGGAGGTGGCGGCGAAACTGGTTTGGGAGGGGTCTTCGGTGCAGGCGCGGGTGCTTTGTACCCCGGCGGATTCACCACGATGATGCCCATATAGACGGGCACGGGAACATCGACTTCAACCTCCTCGGGTGGCGCGTTGACAGTATTCACAATGACCACGGGCGGCGCGGACGGCGGCTCGTTGTCATATGCCGCTTTGTATGTCATGTCGGGGGGCGGGGGAACTGGCTGCGGTTCGGGCGCCGCCTGACCGTCGAACGCCATGTCGGTCGAAACCGACACGGTACGCGTGCTGCCCGCGCGCAGCGGCGGACGAAACGCGTCCAGGCGCGCCGCCGGAAACGCCGGGGACGGCAGCGCTTGCGCGAAGACTGCCGTCGGCAGCGTCTGTTGCGGGCGCGCCGCAAAACCGGCGGGATCGATTTCGAGCGACTCCGGCGCGAATTGGGCGTAGGTGGTATTAGCGTTCAGATAGAGGCGCGGCGTGTCGGGCGGCTTCCAGTTCTCGCCGGGCGCCAGTGCGCCCCAGCCGACGAGTTTGGCGCTTTTCAGCCAATAAACATCGCCCGGCTTGAACACCGCGGTTTCACCGGGCGCCCAGACCCACCCCACACCTTCCTGTTGCATCCAACGGCCGTAATGATACGGCAGCCAGCCCCAAGGATCGTCGCCGACCCAGGTGTAGCCCAGGCCATCGTACCAAAGCCATTTGCCGTTGCGGAAGGGCGCCCAGCCAGCCGGAACCTTGGGTTTCCAGACGGCGCCGAAATCCGCGGAGTCGGTCCACACGCCGTAAACGTCAAGATCCGCAAGCCCGTAGTGCAGCCCTGGCATATGCGCAGCGGAGCTGGTCGATTGCAGCACTTTGTCGCGCTCATCCGACCAGCGATCGGTTTCAAGCGGCGGGATCTCGCGATTGAGGAAGAAGCGGGCCGGATGCCCCGAGTCCAGCTTGACCATCTGGCCCGCGTTCAAATCAAACTCGGCGGTAGGAGAGGAAAAACGCGCCACACCCTCCGCCGCGAAGATCAGGCTCCAGGGATCGCGCGCTTCCACGCGCAGGCGCGCGTTTTGATGGATGCTCACCTGCGCGCCAGGTACTGCGACCACTAATGCGTCCTTGCCTTCGGCCGCGCCTGTGAAGTAGGCCAAGCCGTGGTCCAACGAGATGAGCGTGATCCGCTGCCCGGTAGAAAGCCGGGTGTAATCGGAAAGCTCGGCCAGGGAATCCGGACCCAGGCGCAAGACGCTGCCATCGTCCAGTTCCACTTCCAGGCGCGCGGAGGCTTCTGTACGCAACCAGGACAACTCGCGCAGGGGCAGATTGCGCCGGACGGGCTGCCAATCGTCGGCTGCCTGAAGCTGCACCTGAACAACGCCGTCAAAATCGCCCACGCGGGCATAGCGGACCTGCCCCGCACACAGAGTCGTCGGGAGCAGCCACAAGGCCAGGCGTTTCATGAGTCCTCCGGGTTGTCCACACATTTGACGCGGGCCGGGACATGAGCGTTTATGCTATTCGAAAAAAGATTCGATTGCCGCCTGTGATAGATTTGAAGCATTCGAAGACGCGACTTTATCGTAGGATCCTGCCAGGGCACCGCGGCACTGCTGCTGCGCGGACAGGTGCTCGATGCGCAGAATCCGGCCGGAGGCGAGTATCAGTTGCATCCGCACTACCACGAGGAGACGCCGTTCGATGCTTTGCGACTGAAGCTGGACGCGGGGCGAGACGAATTCGAGGCGGAAAAGGATCATGACCGGATTGCCGCGATTCTGGCCCAGTGGAGTGCGGGGCTGTTGGCATCCCCACGGCAGTTTCAGGCTTTCGAGCGAGTATTGGCAGCCGATTTTCAGGGAACGTCGCCGCGGCCGATAGGATCGCGGGTCGTGCGTCCGGGCCCTGCGCTGGAAGTCCGCAGGGTTGCCTTCGCGTCTGAGCCTTCACTTGGGCCCATCGCTTTTCTTCAAGAACTGCGCGCTATTTTGGCTAGTTACTCGAAGATTATGACTGCGGAGTTCCAAGTGACTCGCATCCACGCCGCTGCTGGACGCATCGAAACGCGCGTGCGGTATGAGTTAGTCGGCGCCGGCACGGACTTTTACCGCGAGCAACGCGTGGGCGAATGGGCACTTGATTGGGAAGGCTGGCGGCTGCTGCGCTGGCGGGCGTCGGAGGAGACTCGCAGCCGCTCGGCGGATCGCTGGTTTGCCGACATCACCGCGCAGGCGTTCGGGGGCAATCGCTCTTACTCCGGGCAGTTGCTGCACGGCGTCGATTACTGGCGCACCGTCCTCGATGGCGCCTGCGGCATCGACATCTATGGCCACAACGGAGTGTCCGCCGGAGACATCGACGGCGACGGATTCGACGATCTTTATGTCTGCCAGCCCGCCGGGCTTCCCAACCGGCTCTACAGGAACCGGGGTGACGGAACGTTCGAAGACATTACCGAGACATCCGGCGTCGGGATATTGGAAAATACCGCTTGCGCACTTCTTGCGGACTTCGACAACGACGGCCGCCAGGATCTGGTGGTGGTGCGCGCCAACGGTCCGCTGTTGTTTTCGAATCAGGGAGGCGGCAAATTCCGCCACGAAGCGGGCGCGTTCCACTTCGCGAATACGCCGCAGGGAACCTTTACGGGGGCTGCCGCCGCCGATTATGATCGCGACGGCCGGCTGGATATTTATTTCTGCCTCTATTCTTATTACCAAGGTACGGATCAGTACAAGTATCCGGCGCCTTACTACGCGGCGGAGAACGGCCCTCCCAATTTCATGATGCGCAACAACGGAGATGGAACGTTTCGCGATGTGACGGCGGAGACGGGCCTCAATCGGAACAACACACGCTATAGCTTCTGTTGCGGCTGGAGCGATTACAACAACGATGGCTGGCCGGACTTGTATGTGGTGAACGACTTCGGCCGTAAGAACCTATACCGCAACAACGGCGATGGCACTTTCACCGATGTCGCGGCGCAGGCGGGGGTCGAGGACGTCGGCGCGGGGATGAGTGTCTCGTGGCTGGACTACAATAATGACGGCGGCAGCGACCTATATGTCGGCAATATGTGGACGGCGGCTGGTGAACGCATCTCTACGCAGGAAGCCTTCCAGATGGATGCGCCGGATGCAGTCCGTGCCTTATACCGCAAACACGCGATGGGCAATTCGCTGTTTGTGAGCAGCGGCCGC
>JBEKTJ010000056.1:0-34466 GCA_049516155.1 Bryobacteraceae bacterium | reverse complement strand
CGATGGCCACGTCCACGCTGTTCTTCTCCGCGAACGGCAGCCCGAGCCGTCGCTTAGCGTCCGCCACCCTCGACGTATCCACTCGGCTGGTCAGTTCCACTGGTTCATAATCGATCTCGCGCGCCGCGAACAGCCCCTCGGCCTCGCCGACTCGCTTCCGCTCCTCATACCGCGTCAGCCGAGTGCGTACTTCATCCTCGATCAGGCGGCGCGAACCACCCAACTCCCGTAGCGCGTTGAAGTAGCCTACCAGGGTCATATAGGGGTCAGCCGGATTGTCCCCCTGACCGCGCGTGCGAAGCTGCTCGTACCACTTCTGTCCGGCACCCAGAAGCGCCAGGTAAACGCGCAACATCGCGACCTTCGGGCTGCGTCCCTGGGCCGCAACCCCCACGTACAGACGCGCGTTGGTCTTTGGCTCATCCTCCTTGGGCGCCAGCGTGTGGGCGAAGAACGAATTCCGGCGGTCTGGGCCCGGCGGCGGGAAAATGTCCACCTGCGCCCGGCAGAATAACGCCTGGATCTGGCTGTCCGCCCGCCGCACAGTTGCGGTCGATGCCACGATCTTGGGCCTCACCTTATCCCGCACCGCCAATTCCTCCAGAGCTGTCTCGTACAGTCCCACCATGGTGCCGAGCGGACCGGAAATCAGGTGCAGTTCGTCCTGAATGATCAGGTCCGGCGGCAGCAGCCGCCCGCCCGGCAACATCCCGCCGCGGTCCGGATCGCACGCCCCATAGAATCCCTCCTTATCGAATCGCTGCACGCGCCCAAAGAAACCTGCGACCGCTCCAGTCCAGGGCATCGCCGCGAACTTGTCCACCGTCGCGATCAGGAAGCATGGCAGCCGCCGGTAGATCGGCTCATCCACAGCCACAATCGGCAGTGGACGGTCGCGGCTAAAATCGCACCCGCGATTCATGCAAGCGATCAGCAGGTCGGTGGGGTAGTCCCGGTTCGGCCTGCCGTTCGCGACCAGCCGGAATGATTCCCGCTGGAACTTCGTGCCACACCAAGGGCACTCTTCCAGCGGCACGGGCGACGGTTTGCGGTCGTCGTTCCAAAACGTGATGGTCCGGCGGCGGGCCGTCTCTGGATGGTCGCGATCCTTGCTACCCATCTCGTTGGGTGTGGCCGCCCGTCCCACCCACAGCCCAATCTCAAATGGCCAATCACCTAGCGCCGGTATCTTCTCCCTCTCCAATTCGAGCGCACAGATCAGTGTGGATGCGCGGCTGAGTTGGTCGAGTGTCAGCAGCCGAAGGGTGTACCGCATCAGGACACTCAAGCCCGCGCCCGTCACCCCAGCGTTGCGTAGACGCCGCAGCACGAGCGTGAAGGCGGCCAGCCCCAAATACGCTTCCGTCTTGCCGCCGCCAGTGGGGAAGAAGAGCAGATCCACTACCGCGCGGTCGTCGCTTACCGGTTCCGCGATTCCCGGGAGGTTCATGAGCAGGAAGGCGAGCTGGAATGGACGCCACTCGGGCGGCTGCACCGACTCCGCCGTCTTACCCTGCATGGGGCCGAAGCGCCGCCGTGCTGCCGTGGCCATAGCGCGATTGGCAATCTGAAACGCCGTCAGGCAGTCGGGCTGATCCAGGAGTTCGATGCCCCGCGCGATGCGGCCCGCCGCAACGCCTGCGCGATTCAGCAAATCTCTGCCAGTCGCCTGGCGCTTTGCGGGTGTGTCAGGCACGAGGGTCTGCTGGCCGAGAATCCACTGGCGATAGCGCTCCACCAGCGGCATCAGTTTGGCTCTCGCATCCGCCCCATCCTGAAGAGCGGCCAGTTCATCCATCCCGAGGGTTACGTCTCGCATCTCGGCGGGCGCCACGCGCTCAACTTGGGCCTCCGGAATCCAGCGAGTGCGGACACAAGTGGCATCGCCATCGGCTGCGACATTGTGACCCACCGCGTACTCGCCCACATCCCGGTATTGAAGGTCCGCCACGTTTTCGTCCCATTCGTCCGAGAGCAGGCCACGAGCGTCGGGGCGAGAGAGAAACGGCGTGTCGGCGTGCAACTCCAACTCGGCCTGAAAGGCGAACGCTTCATCCTTCAAGCTATCCAATTCCCTCGGCGTGCGGCGGTTCACTAGAAAGACGGAAACGGTTCGAGTACGTGCGGGCAGTCCCGCCTGTGAACCGAACGCTCCGACCGGCTGGACCATCAGGGCGATGCGCAGGCCGTCACTTCCGGGGACCTTATGCTCCTGAGCGCGAACCAACTGCTCCGGTACCGCCAGGGGGACCACTTCCTCACGCGGCCTTCGACGCCAGGTTTCCGAGCGTTCATCGCCATCACGCCGGTAATCCCCCCACCAAACTCGAACCTTTAGCATCTTTGTTTCGGGCGGCAGCAGAATGCTCAGGCCGATGGAACTGGGAAAGAAGCGCTGCTTCGCCGCCGCTGCGGGCTCCGGCGTGAGGTCGTCGTCCAACCCGGCTTCGCCGGCCGAGCTTAACTCATCGTCGGCATCCACGTTGCCCCGCTGCTCGGGAGCGGCATCCAGCGGCGCAAGGAAGCCGGTCAGATACCATCGCGAGGGCGATTGCGGCAGAACCTCGGCGCGATTGCCCAACTCCCCGCCGGGGCCGACCAAGTCAAGCTTGAGCGCGTCCAGCAGCTTGCCGCGTACTTCAGCGGATGTCATTTATGTTCTCGTAGGCGAAGTTTTTAGGCTCGCCGTCATAGGATAACAGTCCGCAAGGTGCTGCTCGAATCGACCACGATCTCGGCGGCCCCAGGGAGCGCCCTCTGGAGACAAATGCTCAGCGCTGCTACGATAGGGCCAGTGCGATGCGATGATTTCTGAGGGCGAACCAGGGTAGGTCCAGTGGCCGCAGGCTGGTTTCAACGCTGGCGGAACCTCTCACTCGCCAGCGCTCAGGACTTCGCGGCGGATCAGCTCCGGGGCTTCCATTGACGAGGAATCGAACGTGCGATCCGCATCGGCCTCAAGTCGATGTAGGGAATAATCGTGCGCCTCCGCGGCAGCGTGCCGCAGATGGGAGTTGCCGTTTAATACCAAGCCAATCCGCCTAAATAGCCTTCCATGTTGGTTCGCGGCTTCTCTGTTAATTTGCCAGAAATTGCGGCCCACCTCATCGGCTCGCTTGATCGCGGCCTTCGGCGCCAGTTCGTTCAAATCCACTCCGTCCACCAACACCCAAGTGGACCCTCTGCGGACACCGGCCGCCACCGAGCGGAGTCCCGAAACACGGTGCCCGAAGATTTGTTCTGGAGGTATCTCGGTCTGCACGTCCTCCGTCACCCCCGCCCTAATTCTTAGATACACCTCGATAGCTTTAGACACTGGGTCAACAGTCCTAGCCTCACTGGCAACGGCCGTCAGGCGAGGGGTGGGCTGGAGCAGCTTTTGCAACAGGACGCGCGCCGCCTTTTCATCGACGGGCAGCATAACCTTCCGAGGATCGGACGGGACAATCTGGGGTGCATAACTGTTCAGGACGCGCTCTGGCTCCGCCGCTCTCGATATCTCCGCTCTGAGATGATCCAGATAATATTCGAGCGCGTCGAGTTCGAGATCGCCAAACACTTTTTTAAAACGCGGGAAGCGCCGGTCGAAATAGATCTGGGTGTCGCCGTTTTGGACGAGCACGGCGACCGCAATCCGCTCACCGGTCTCGGGAGTGGGTTGGGCGTAGAGTATGCGATACATACCGACGCCTGTCAATTTCTCGGCCATATCTCCTCCATGATGGGCTGAATTCGCTGTGCCCTTCCCAACAGGACGTCAATACTGGCTTCACTCCAGGTGACAAACGGCACATCCCGTGCCGTTGATAATATGATCTCCCGCACGAGATCTGGTGCAACCGACCGGATCGAGTCCAAATATCGCCGTGGCGGGTATTGCGGTCGCACTTGCCGCAGTCGGGCGCCAAGTTCACCAGTTGGCCATAAGCGGCGTGGGTCCAGCCCGGTCGATTCAATAGTTGGATTCACGGCCAGCGTCTTAGATTTCTCGAAATCGATCATCGTTAGCCTTATCTGCCGGTTCCCCGCCGGCGTGCCGACGAGGTTCCCCATGTTACTATCGTCATTTGCGAGCCAGGAGTCCACAACGATTGTGCCGAAAAGATCATCGAGATTCGTAATTCCCGCCGGGCTGTTCAACCAAGGCGCCACATTCTGGACCTTGGATTCGACCTCTGTAACCGCAGCATAGAAATCTCCAGCGAATGACCCTATTTATGCATCCGGCACAGGCAGTCCAACCGCCGCGGCCAGCCGGCATCCACAAACTTCAGAAAACGCTAGCACGTGGTTACGCCCCTTTACATAATACGTCTTGCCATCCAAGCCGATGGCCGTCCTGGGTGCGGTACTGTACACGATGCCCACCGGCCCCGGTACTTCATTATCCAGCGTCAGGAGTTCGATCAACCTGATATGGTATGCCATCGCGAACGGCGGCACAATTCAGAACAGTTCGGTGTGCTTTGGTGGGGCGGTCTTTTTCCGGGGCCGCGATCTCGGCGCGGGCGGGTCCGCCGGTTCGGGTGACAGGTTAGCTCGCTCGCGGTTGAGTGCCAAAAGTCGCGCCAGAACTTCGTCGTGGATCTCGTCCGGCCAGCGATAGCGATACCGCTTCTGGCGCGGACGGCTGGCTTCGCCATCGTCGTCCTCTTCGTCGTCGAACTCCGGGAAGAAATCGCATTTGGGCTGGAGGTCCTGCCAGCCGTAGGCGTCGAGAACCGCGAGGTCCAAGGCGTCGTGCAGTTCGCGAAGTTTAAGGATGTCCGGCGAGTACTCGTCGGGGCGGTGGAAGCGGTTGTAGGTTTTGGTGAGGCCCTCGTCGTTGCGGACCATTAGAGCGGCGCGGTAGTCGTAGTAGGCTCGACCGACTGCGTCCAAAGACGAGTTGTACTCGTAATCGGCGGGGAAAGGGTAGGTTTCGAAGCAGTCGGAATGAGCGTATCGGAGGTCGTCCTTCATTGAAGATGCCATGAACCTCGCCCAAACCTCATGCGGTCGCGACTGAAGCACAGAGAAGACAGAAGGCGTCTCCACGGTTATTATTGCCAGCGAGTGCGCGAAGACTTGAGCCGGGGACACTCGGGCGAAGGCAAGGTGAGGGCTTGCTCCGCAATTCGTGACGAAGACGCCGTGAAGGTCGCGGGTTGCGGAATCCAAGCCAGGCGTTCTCCGTCCGTAGATCCAATAAAACTTCTTTCTGCGCTCCGCGTCGGGGTTACCGCCGAGCTCGTTACGTTCCGGCTTTACCTTTTCCTCCACTATGCGCAACAAGTCCGGCCAATCGGCAGCAACCGGTCCCGGGTAATCAAGCGGAACCATTCCGCTACGTAGCCACAGCTTTCGTTTGGCCTCGTCTGCGGCGATCCAGGATTCGGAAGAGATGCGTCGCAATGGAAAGTCCTCAAAGTTAATCGCATAGCGACGATGACCCTGTACCGGGCTGTTGTTTACCTCCTCACCTCCCAAATAGGGAAGAATGCGCTCCGCATTCCGAGGGTCAGCGTGGATGAGGCCGTGCATTTCCGCAATCGGTGAGGCGATTCCGCCCCGATCCGAGTCGTCGAAAGTGAAACCGTTGCCGTAAATCTTTGCGCCTTCGAAACTCTTATCACGGTTCTCGGTGAGGCGGATAGGATCTTCATTGCCACCATCGTGGAAGAGGTACGCAGTGATTTTTTCTACAACGTGGTCGTCCAATAGACAGTGCCCTACTTGCTGACCTTTGCAGACGTGCACGGTACAAATGATGACTGCGGCTTCACCCGGCCAGATGATTCGTTTTCGAGCTCGATAAATTGTGCCCCCGTGATTGCAGATCCAACGAAGGCCGGTGTGTCGGGTATCTCCTTGTCTAATCGTTTTTGTTGCTATCAATCCGAAGCAGCCACCAGGCCGAAGCGTGTCGAACGCGCGGCGAAAGAAATGCGCGACAAGGTCAGCGTTCCCGTGGGACTCCTCGTGAAGCAGCTTGAGCCAATCAGGATAGGCGCTCGCATTACCCGCGCTGAGAGTGACCATGCCCGCGAATGGTGGATTCCCGACCATCGCATCGAAGCCGCCGCGCACGCGCAGCAAATCGTCAAGGTCAAATACCTCCGGAAATTCGATCTCCCAGTGGAAAGGCACCACGGGCTTCTCCTGCTTACGTAGCGCTCGCGCTACGCCGTCCAGACGTACGCCCGCCTCGTCGTCCGCGCCTTCCAGGTAGGCTTTCAGTCCCGCCTCGTGTTCTTCACGCGTGTTTTCACGTGCCGCCCTCTTCTCGCCGGAGAAGAACGCCGCCAGCACAGCGTCGCCTGCCATACGCGCCAAGCTGATCGCCTGATCGGCCATTTCCAGTTCCTGTGCAAGTTGGGCATAGGGTGTATCGTCGCGGGCATCCAAAATCTTCTTTCGGTACGCTGCCGCACGCGTGATCCGCTCCCGGAGGTCTTTCTCCAGGAACGTCTGCATGGGCTTCGGCTCCCAATGAAACGCGGCGATTTGCCGCGCGCTCAGGCCCGCGAGCGAATCGCCGTGCCGCAACGCGTGATTCAGGAACGTAAACTCATGATCACGCGCCAGCGTGGCCAGCCAGAGAGATAGCTTGGCCAGGTCGGCGGCCATTGCGTTCTTGTCCACACCGTAAAGGCAGCGCTGCGCTACGACGCGGCGAGCGTGCAGCAGTTCATCTTCGTCCGGCGGCAGCGGCGGCGCTTCGTTGTGGACGTGCCAGGCGGTGACCAAAGCGTCGCCCAATTGCCGGCAGGCTTCCACCAGGAATGCACCCGAACCCATAGCGGGGTCACATACTTTGAGCGCCAGGATCTGCTCTGGGCGCGGCCGGTCGCCCAGCCTCCTAAGCACCGGCGCCAGCGCGGCCTCCACGATAGGCTGCGTCAGCGAGCGCGGGGTGTAGTGCGAACCGCTGCGCCGCCGCTCGGGCGAAGGCTGAAAGATCATCGCACCGGTGGGAACCGGGTCTGGCGTGACATTGCGGGCGACGCGGCGGTCGAGCGCGGCCATCAGCCCTTCGATACTCGCAGCCTCCTTCAGTGCGCACTCGGCCTGGCCGGTGACCTTGTGGTCGGCCGCCTTGTTCAGCCACTCGTTGCGCTTGGCAGAGGCCACGCCAAGCAGTTCAGACAGGTTGATCGTAACGGGAGCGCCGTTTCGCTTTTTCGGTTTGATCGCGATGGATGGTCCCTGGGCGACGTGCAACTCGAAACCCATCATGGCTTCATAAACGCTGCCGATCTGTTCCACATCGAGGTTGCGGTAGCTAAGTCGCTCGCCATCCAGCACCAACAGGCGCAGCAGGACGCGGTAAATCACGCCGTCGGGAACGCGGGGAATGCGGACCGCTGAATCAGCAGCACCCTCGCGACCTTCCAGGAACGGATAGTGGTCGGGATCGAATAGGTAGCCACGGCGGCCTGGGATCTTCATGCCGCCGTGCTTCGCGCCTCGCCAGATCAGCCGGAACAGGGCCAGCAGGCGCGCCCAAGCGCCGTAGCGCGAGTCCATAGTATCGGGGTTATGGGCCTGGTCCTCGCGCAACCGTTCGAACAGGCCGGCCACAGAGTAGCTGTTGACGAAGATTGGGTCGGAGGAAAGTAGGCCGCGGTCCTCCGCGTAGAGCACGAAGACGAGGCGCAATAGGACGGTAAGCAGGCCGGCGTAAACTTGGTTCGGGTCGGTGCGGAGCACGCTTTCCAGGATCGCGTTCTGGTCGTGTGCGGACTGGAAGCCGCGGAGCAGGTCGAAGAGCGCCTCCATCACTTGGCGGGAGAGCTTGGTGGAAACCAGGTTCTGGTGCTTGCGGCTGGCGGCGAGCAGCGCGGGAAGGCGCTGTTGGGTAGCGAGGCTGAACAGGCGCTCGCTGGAGAGCAACATGTGCAGGGCAGCCAGCATCGGGCGGCCCGCCACCTGCACCATATCGGCGATCTTGAATGTGATGTGACCGCTCGATTCGCCCTTCGGCGCGTAGACCAGGCGGATGGCCTGCGGGCTGACCAGTAGGCCCGCGGGGACGCCAGTCTCCCGCAGCAGACGTTCGAAGCGCAACTGGGGCGCGGCGTTCCAGAGTCGGGATTCGGGCACGGGGTTTTGATCGAAATCGCCGCGCGTTTCGAGAACCAAAAGGATAGGAGCGCCGCCGTCATTGACCACCCACGTGGGCTGCAGGAGATCGTCATAACCGGGAAGTGGGATGGTGAAGCGATCAGGCGGTGCGGCGAGATCTCCCGGTTGCCAACCGAGGACATCCGTGGCGAAGGCGGACAAGCTGGTCAACTCGGGGACCGGGTTGCCCTCTCGGTCCTGCGGCAGGACTGACAGGAATGCGCGGTGCAGCGGCACGAAATTCCGATTGATAGCGGCGCCAGCTTCGAGCAGCGCCGGAGTGGATACCACCACTCCGACCGGCTGCACGTATCCGATCCATTCCTGGTGCGAGTAGGCGGTGGAATCGTGCGCCATGTTCAGTTTGTCACCGGCCAGAGATAGACTAGGCCCACCGGCTCGATACGGCGCGCGCGCACTTCGTATACATCGCGGATACGGGCGGGTTCGGTTTCCAACTCCGTTTCGATTTCTGCCAGGCGACGCCCCCAGTGTTTGCGGTTGGCATCGAGTTGACGCAGTTCGTCGTCCCGGAAAGGCAGAATGGCCTGGCTCGATCTTTCGGCAGTAGCGGCGATGTGCTTCCGCTGCGACTCCAGAATCCCACGCATCTGTTTGGACTCGTCGTCGCCACGCTTGGCTAGTTTGCGGATCGCGTCTTCAGCATACTCCTGGCCACGTTGCTCCAGGTGCGGAAGAAGTTCGGCTATGTCGCGCGCGGCGGCGCTTTGAAGGTTCGCCACGATGATGGGTTGGATTGAATTGGTGGCGGCCACGAGTGACTGGTCCAAGAGTTCCAGCGTCTTCAGCTCCGCCTCGCGCGCATACGGCGTAAGCGGTGATTTTCGAATGGCCGGGTCGATCCAGCGGGCGGTCACCGGGATAACTTCTTCGTGCAGGCGGGCAGCGCCCGGCCCGTAGAGCGCCAGGCGTCCGAGCAGCAGCACGCGCGGGATGGCGTCCCGAGTCTGCGCCAGGCAGGCCCGCGATAGGTCATCGTGCACGAACCCCTGGGAGAGAAATCGGCCCAGCAGGCGTTGGACCACGCGCTGCTCCAGGTGAAGCTGGACAACGGAATCAGTCACGATTCCCGGATCGTGAAAGACCACTGGGCGAATGGGCGATGTGCGCCGCCATTCGTAGAACCTCTGCTCGCGCGGCCTCGGCGCGCGGAGGCTGTCCATGGTGTCCGCCCAGGAAGCCTGGGTGTCATCAAGCTTGGGAAGAATGTAGCGCCCATCGCCGGCAGGCTTGAGCGGATCGGCATGCAGCAACTCCAGAGCGCAGGAGATGGCGGAGCGGAAGTGTTCGTCATCCAGGCCGACTTCACGCTGTGAGCGTTCCATCATGGTGCGGAGTTGGTCGATGGATTCACGCAGTTCGTTCTGCCTCTGGCGGGCGGATTCCAGGTCTTCATCGAGCGATTGCCGCTGCTCTGGATCGATGTGAGCGGCCTTGATTTCATCGCGCAGCCGGCCCAGATCTTTGCGCCGGATACCGTGTTTGAGCAGATCCTCGAGTTCGGCATCAATGACCTGGGAGAGACTGCCCAACTCATCGCGGATGGTCTCGGTCTTGCGAATTACGGTTTCCAGGATGTGATCCTCGGGCCGCTGTTCGTACACGAAGTAATGACAGAAAACATCGGTCGCGGGCTGTAGCTTGCGGTCGATGCGGCCGTTGCGCTGCTCCATACGGCCGGGGTTCCAGGGAATATCGAAGTGGAAGAGCCGGTTGCAGTGTGCCTGGAGGTTGAGACCTTCGCGCGCGGCGTCGGTGGCGATGAGGATGCGGACGGGATGCTCGTCGGGGTCGGCGTTGAAGGCCCGCTTGATATCCTCGCGTTCGTCGTTGGGCGTGGAGCCACGGTAGATGGCGATGCGGTCGAGAGCACGGTCGGTGGCGGCGATTGCCGTCCGAAGCTGCTGGTCCAGATAACGCAGGGTGTCTTCGTATTCGGTGAAGATGATGACACGCGTGCGGTTCCATTGGCCGCCGGCGCACATGTTGGCGGCAATCCAATTGGTGAGATAAGTGATTCGTGCGTCCGGCGAGCGCCGGCCGGATTCGGCCATGTTTGCCATCCGTTGGAGCAGGCGATCCTCATCTGAATGCTCGACGGGTGCCTGGGCCGCCGCTGTTGCAGCTTCGATTTGGGCATCGGTTTCCGCAGCGAGTTCGGCTTCAGCCAGGGTGGCGCGGTCATCGTCGGCACCGACTCCACCGCGGAGGAGGTCCAGGTTTGTGCTTTCATTCTTCACTGTGGAGGCCTGACGTTGCTTTTCGACCGTTCGGCGGTGTACCTTTAGCGTCCGGGCAAAAGCATCGACGGAAGAAAAGAGACGCTGCTGCAAGTGGCACAAGAGCAGGCCCGAAGCGGCTTGCACACGCTTCGATTCATCGGCCAGGCGTTGTTCCCGTGCGTCCTGGTATTGGCTGAGCAGTGAGGCAAGCTGGAGTTCGGGTGTTTCAGGTGAAAGGTTGCGAAGCGTTATTTGATCGACGTGGCGCTTCGGAAAGCCGCCTTGTATTTCGCGAAGGTCTTCTTTGATGCGGCGGACCATCACGTCGTCGCGATTCGCCTTCGTGACCTTGACGCCACGGCAGAAGCGTTGCGGGTCGAGGATTTCGAGCAGTGCCGAGAAGCTGTTGGAGTGCCCGTTGTGCGGCGTGGCCGAGAGGAAGAGCCGATGCTCGAAGCGGTACGAAAGCGACCGCACGGCGTGGGTGATCTGGGAGTCTATGGCGTACTTCTGGCCGCTCGATGGTGCAGCGTGGTGCGCTTCGTCCAGAATGAGCAGCGTGCCCGGACGGAAATCGCCCAGCCAATCCCGCAGACCGGCGGTGTAGGCTTCGTCGATGAGAAGGCGGTGGGAGATGAGGAAACGCGAATGGGTGTTCCAGGCGTTGACGCTAAAGCCGCGCTCGCGCCGTACGCGTTGAACGTAGTCTTTATCCAGGATCTCGAACCGGAGGCCGAAGCGGCTCGCCAATTCGTCCTGCCATTGCAGCAGCATGGAGGGCGGGCAACTCACGACGATTTCGCGCACCTTTTTGCGCAACAGCAGCTCGCGCGCGATCAGGCCGGCCTCAATGGTTTTGCCGAGGCCGACATCGTCGGCGATGAAAAGATTAACGCGAGGCAGCCGGAGTGCCTTGCGAAGCGGTTCAAGCTGATAAGGATCGAGGCGAATACCGGCACGGAACGGCGACTGGAACAGCTTCGGGTCCGTGGATGTGACGCAGTTCCAGCGCAGGGTGTTCAAGTAGGCAGCGAACCGCTGCGGCGGATCGAACCCGCGCTCGGCCAGCCGCGCCCAGTTCTCACCGCCGCGGATCTCAGCGTCAAGTTCGTGTTCCCAGAGCACGTTGAGCTCTTGGCCCTGGGCATCGTCATCCACGCAGGACATGCTCACGAGCGTGGCATCGCCAGGGTTGGGCGGCGCCTGCACCTGCTCGACAAGGTACAGGCGCTGGCGAACGTGGACGATGGCGCCCGGCTCGGGTATCTGGCGGTCCGTTTGAGAAACAGTTGCGATCACGATTAGAGATTCCGCACTGTTCAGGATAACCCGCCGAACTCGTCCGCGCAGTAGGGCACGGCTCTGGACCACATGCCGGACACTACCCGAGCCAAGGGTATGTACGAAACGTTATTCGGTGTTATCGGTAGCGGTCTGCGCGGAACGCCGTTCGGACGGGACGGTTTGGCTTTGGGCGCGCCCGTGGCACCGGGTGGTGCCATTGGCCGTGGCGGGTGCCAGCGGCGGCACGTGGGCGAACGTGGTGTGTCCGTTCGGCGGAATCGATTGTGATGTCCTCAGCGTATTTGGTTTCTTGCATGGAGTGTGCCGCAAGCCGTTTGCTCCGCAATTCGGTTGTTCAGATGTCGGATCATCCGGACCGTCCGGGAGCGGGAGGCGAATTCCTTAATCGTGGCATCAGGTAGGCCGAGTTCGCGCAGGAAGCACGCCTGAAGCAGAAGTTTCAGGACCTCGACCATGACCAGGAGACTCGCACCGGTCGCGGCCCGGCCCCTGAGCGCCGCGTCGTAGTGGGTCAGATAGTTGCGGTTGTCGCAGATCGCGCTGATGGTCGTTTTGCGGTCGGCTATCACCTCGTCAAGTAGGTATGAGAACTGCGCGAAGAGGATTTTCAGGCGGCGGCGCAGGCTGAGTTCATTGCTGTATGTGAGCTTTTGTCCGAGCCAGTCCCGGTGCGCGGGCGGGGCTGCGTCGAGGATGTCCTTCATTCTCGCTTCGTGCTGACAGGGCGGCAGGTCGGTCTCATCGCTGGCGCGCCGGTGATAAGCCTCGACGGCCTGGACAAGCGCCAGGAAATTGAAATCGAGATACTTGCTCGGGTTGTACAGAGTGCCGAAGTAAAGGGCGCAGACCGGGTCGAGCCATTCGGCCTTGGCGAACCAGTTTCTGAAGCAGTCCTGTTCAAGGCCGTTGATGTCCGGCAACGAGAAGAGAAACTCTTCCGCTCCCGGGTTGCGCCGGGCGGCGTTGCGAACCGGCTGGTAGAGGATATCGACAATGAATGGATGGGCGGCGGCATCCGCCTGTTCCGTCCTAATAACCGCCTTGATCGAACCGGTGCGGACTAGGCTGCCGGTGGCCAGGGTCAGGAAGTGCTCGAACCTCGTCGCGGTCTTCATGTAGTCCTGGAGCGTGTCGCTGGACACCTGCCGGACCTCAAGGCAGACATCCAGGCGCACTGTCCGTACATCCGGACCGATGTGGAGCAGGGGCGAGAAAGTAAGCGTGAGATCGAGTCCGTCCGCACCGCTGAGGAGCGCTTGTTTGTCCGGTGTGCGGTAGTTGATCTGCACCATCGGGCGGTCATTTCCGGAGGACAAGTCAGAAGACTCGACCTCGAATCCGTGTTTCCTCACCCATGGTTTCAACTCGGGGACACGGACCTGGCACATGGAGAACCGCATGTCGGCCTCGCTGTCGAATGCTGCTCCAGTGATGAGAAATGTCGCGTGGTACGAGCACGGGTACGTGGCCGTCAGGCGGAACAGCGGCGCTTCCGTGCGAATCGCGTGCAGCAGCGTGACGTAGGCACCGCCGGCGGTCTGTCCGACGATGATGTCCGCCTCCTGTTCGTCGCTGCCCGCGGACAGGGAATCCGCGAGCGAGAGAATAGCGCCGTCGCGCCGCGTGAAGGTCAGCGTGCCGAAAACCGATTTGTCCGGGGAGCCGGGCAACCAAAAATGCCCCTTGCGGGGGAAGTTCATCGGGATGCCTCGTCCGATTGTCTCACCCGCGATGCGGATTGGCGGTATGACTGCCCTCGCCGTCGCGGCGGCGGCGTGCGTTGAACGGCTGGTTCGATCCGGTCCGGGAGAGCTTAAGATCGGAGAAAAGGGTACTCCACGTACTTTTCCGGCGGAATGGCGAAGCGAGACATCGCGGTGGCGACCTTGGCTTGCCAGGCATTGCCGAAACGCGTCAGGTCGCGGAGCTTTATCCAGAAAAGGTGCACACCGCCTCTACCATCCGTCTTTTTGAAGCCGATGCCGATCTTGCGGCCGCGGTGATAAAGGGAGAAGTTCCCATCTGGGAACTCGAAGACCTCTTCCAGATACTCCGGCACGTAGAGGTTCTGTTCGTATCGTTGCGCATCCAGGATCAGGCGCCGCCGGCGTTTCCGGGTCACGGCGGCAATATCGTCGTAGGTGACCGGGTCGATTCCCCTGGCAATGGCGATGTCGCGGTGCTTCAGCCACCCGAGCCGCAACGGGCGCATCAGCCGGAACAGTTCCGGCACCATCGGGGTCAGTTCCTGCAACATCGGCGGGAGGTCGTCACGCCGCAGCGCGAACAGCGTGCGGTGCTGTTCGCGGCCGTCGGCGTCCATGGTCGTCTCGTGCAAATCTATTACACCCGAGGCGGGTTTAGCCTGAAAAGTGTAATGCTTTCCCGCACCGGCGGACTTTGGCACCCAGACGACTTTGTCGTCGCCAAACTGGACCGCGAAATCCTCGCCCTCGATACCCCTGGCGCCGTGCGGCAGGGTGTAGCTGCTCATGTACACTATTCTCGCACCGGCGGGCGCTGCCACTCTACGCCCTAGATAGGCCAGTGTACCGCTTGCCAATTGGTGATTGGTCACTCCGCCAAAGGTTCGGGTGGCCACATTGGTCGCGGCGGGCGCCACCGGCACAAACTGGCGCGATTGGCGGCGGTTAAGTTGAGCGTCGGCTTTGTGCTGACTCTGCCGGGCGTGGCTTGAGGCCGGATGATCCGACCAACCGCCCTTGGGACCAGAAATGGCCGCCTTTTCGCGCGCACTTGGCCCACGTCGCGTCCTGGCGCGGCGGGACGGCTCGTCGTACCAGCCGGAGGGTTCCAGCCGCTTGTCCGCGAACGGGCCGCAGCGAATCGCCATCCCCAGACATATGGACGCGGCTGCCGGATGACCCCAATCCGATGAGTGTGTTACGTTTCAATTTGTAGCTCCGGCCGCGCGCCGTAGCCAGACCGGATATCGGGCAGAACCATGAGACTTGAAAAACGCATCCGGGCACTGGAAGCCAGAATGCTTGCGGACCCGGTGATCCTTTACTTCGCCGATGGCACCACGAGGGAGATTTGCGGCCGGGCCGAATATCTGCTGAGGCTGTTCTGTGCCGCGACTGGCGGAGAGGATCTCAATCCCAGGCAGGCTGCTGAACTCGATCTGATCCGCGACTCCGTGGGCGAGGGAGGGGCGAGTTGTGCGCACATGACTCAACTCATTCGGTGTTTCCTCCATGGGCCGGCCGAAGAACCCAGCAGCGTCACGCAAGTCGGTTCATAGCCAAGATGTTTTGGGCCGCCCAGCAGTGGGAGCCTTCGGCCCTTGGCGCGCGCTGTGGCACCACTTCGACCGCGCCGTCTATGCGTTCCTCCACCCAATCCGGAGCGGCGGATTTCCATGCGCCGTTTTCATGTTCCGCGAGGAACATGAGCAGCAGCGGACGCTCGCGCGGTGGCGACTTGACGGGCGTGTTCACTTATTGTCCCGCAGTAAGATTGCGATTATGTCGAATTGCGCCGGACGGCTCAAAATACGCGAATCCGACAGATGTCGTGCAGATCGCCAAGATCGAGCGTTTCATGAAAATGCTCATCTGGCTTTGGAGTCGGTCTCGCCTTGCGATCAACTAGCTGAACCTCCACATTCTCGAACTTGAACGCGTCTGTTTTGGTGTACGCGAAGCGGTATTCCTCTTGGTAGGCGAACTTCTTGAGCTTGGTGGTAGTGATGAGATCGGGGATTGCCCATACGTTGCCCGGTAGATCATGGCCGTGGTAGTAGCGGACCATTCGACAGACGTATTTCTGATAGTCGCCAACGGCACCGGAGGTCACGAGAGCCTCGGGCGGCAAGGCTCTTTGCCAGCGTTGGATGAATTTAAGCGGGTCACAGATTTCGACGCACGCCTTTGCATCGAACTCGTTCTTCAGAGCGTCGTTGAATGACATGCTGACGCAGTAAACGAAGATTTCGTGCGCCTTCGTGATGAACTCCGCGCCGAGTTGTAGATTTCCTTGGGTATGCTGCGTGAGGTTAGTTATCTCAAGGCCGTTCAAAGGGCGGTATAGTCGCGTCCCCTCGTATTCATCCCCGACAACCTGAGCGGCCTTTGCGTCTTCGTAGTCACGGTAATAGGCGGCATTCCAACAGAACATGGCTCCATCGAGAAATTGCTGGGCGTGATCTAGGTTATGGAAGTATTTGAAACGACTGTGGCGCATGGCCTAAAACCATTTTATCACCTAGACGTTTTTCAGCTCACGCACATGCTTTGCGGCCGGCCCCCCTGCGGCGAGCCGCCGGAATCAGACTGCTCGTCCAGCAAACAATTGGAACACTGACCTACGAGGGCGATCAGCAATACTCTGAGCGAATTACGCGCTACCCGGAGAATGGGTTGGATTCAGTTGCTGCGAAGCCCCCCTGTGAAACGCCTGTTACGGCGGCTTGCTAAACCCGCGGGCACGATTCGCGTCCAATTTGAGGCCGAACTTTGGAGTTGCACTCTTGGCGCGGTTCGCTTTGTAGCGCGCTACTGCCGCCGGTGGCAACACAAGTCGCGGTGGGCGCTACCAACGCAACGTGGGCCAAGGTGGCGCTACGGGTGGCGGATTCTTGGCGAATGGGGCGTCGCGCCAGCCAGGCGGCTCCGGTGTCGAAAACCCAAGTTGGCTGCCCAGCGCGTGCGGGTTTTGTAGGTTTGTAGGTGCCATGTTGGCTGGAAGTCCCAACATTCGCTCGGCTTAAGAGCCAAAGATTCGAAGGCGAAACTGTGCCCATTTTTGTGCCCACTCCCTGCATAGAACGGTTGTTCTCTATTACTAGCGGCTCGAGGACACCGCACGGTTCAGTGTGTGGAAGCCTTTGAAACATAGCAACTTTGGGCAACGGTTAGCAATGTTGAGCATCATTCGAAAAAACGCGATATTTCCGGGGGTAATGCCTCCGGAGCAAAAGGTCGGTGGTTCGAATCCACTCGGGCGTACCAGTCTAAATCGCCCCGGAAGGGTTCTCCCGCCACGGTAATCCCGGTGCCGCGAATGGACCATTACGCCGCTTCCACCTTCGGCGTCCCAGATGGCGCGAAACTTAGTTTCGGTTCCTTGGAGATGGCATCGTGCAGCGCTCTCAGGATTTCATTGTCTATCTCGACCGCTTGCTGGATCTCGGCAGGATACCGCACTGTGTACTGAAGACCCGCATCCGTGAACCGCAGCCGGGTCTCCGGCTTGGGCGCCAGCATCTGCACGTCCACGGATTTCTCCACGCTCGCGTATTGGCTCTCGATCTGTTCGCCGTATTTCTTATATGCCGCTTCCACCGCCGCGTTCAAGATCTTCTCGGCGAGTTGGAAATCGTTGTCCGAAGTGAGTGTCAGCATCGCCGTGTGCCAGACGTAATCGATTCCCGGCATCTGCTTGTACAGCGCCACCGCCTGAAATATGACGGAATTTGAGAAAACCACCACGCGGCCAGTCGAATGCAGGTCGGCGCCGGTGCCGGCAAGTTCCATCAAGTAGATCCGCACGAACCCAATCTCGATTACTTCACCGGTGACGCCCGAGATCGTGACGCGATCTCCCACCCGAATCCCATAGCGGCCGATCAGGAAGAAATAAGCGACCACCGACAGGATCGGGCTTTGCAGCGCAACCGCGACGCCTGCCGTGACGAATCCGGCGTAGGTCGCGAGTGATCCGAACTCGCTCACGAATCCGAAGACGACCGCCATGGAGATCGCGACGGCTACCACCGCTCTCCGCACCACCAGATACTGGCGCCTGCGCCGTGCGTCGCGCACGTAACGGAACGTCGCGCGCCGCCACAGTTCATTGATGAGCAGCACTGCCAGAATCAGAATTCCCAGCGTGCTGGCGCGTGCCAGCAGATAACGGCCTGTGCGTGCGGATTCCTGATCGAGCGTGCCGATCGACTCCGCCAGATAACTCTGCGCCGTCCCCACCGCGATGCCTTCTTCATTCAGCGGCACAATCGCGGTCGAAAGATGCTTGAACCGGTTTGCCAGCTCGGTTAACTGGCGTTGCGCACTTAGAAGCTGCGCTTGATCCTGGGCGCCGGCCTGACCTAAGATCTGGTCGCTTTGCTGTATCGCGCCGCGGGCCTCGTTCACCAGCGGAATCTTGAGTTGTCCGTTGCTCGCAATCAGCGCCGCCGTCGTTTTGCGGCCTTCCTCGAGCCGCTTGCGGCTGCTGTGAATGCTGAACAGTTCCGTGGCAAGCCCAACCAGGCCGGCGGAATCGGCTGAGAATGAACCGGCGGAGGCAGCCTTAGAAATGTTGGTCGCAGGCACCGAATTCTTCCCGGCGGCTTCGGGGATCGACCGCTCCAATTCGTCTATCTGGGCGGCGAGTGCGCCACCGCCCGATCCGATCGTTCCCGTGAAGCTCACCAGGTTCTGGACTGTGGCTTGAATCTCTTTGGCCAGATCGAGTTCGGCGTTCAGTTCGCTTCGCTGCGCCGCCAATATGTCATGCTGCCGCCCCGGCGCTTTTTGAATCCCCGAATCGATTTCTGCGATTTTCGCCTGCACTGCGGCAACTCTATCGGCAGCTTTCGCGGCGGCCTGCTGTAAATTCCCCGAAGGGGCCGCACCCTGCGGATTCTGTTCGGCGGCGATCAACGCACTTTCCGCGCGTGCAAACCGGAATGCGAGCTGGAGCGCCGTCAAAGACGCCTGATGAAGGCTATCGCGGACCAGTACGTCTCCAACCGATGGCTCGACCGTGTTCAAATCGCGATACCAGGAGATCACCTGCTCCAAGTGCGCAATGACGTCCAGCGAACGAATCGATGGGGGTGGCGCGGCTGCTACGAGCGGGATGAATAGGGATAGAGCGACCAGCCACAAACCTCTAATGATCCGGCTCCAGCGCACAGACTTCACATTTCCAGGATAGCCGCTGGCGGCGAAGTCCGTCACCTTCGCAAACCACCCCCATAGAGAATGTCAGTTCGCGCGCAGCGCGATGGACGGGTCGATCCGCGACGCCCGGCGTGCGGGAAGATAGCCGGCGACCGCCGCCACCAGCGTGAGAACCACGGGGATGGCCAGAAATGTCATTGGATCGCCCGCCGTCACCCCGAACAGCAGTCCGCCGAGGGCTTTCGCCAGCGCCCGGGATGCCGCGGCTCCCACCAGCATTCCGGCCGCGGCGAGTCCCAGCGTCTGCCCGATAATTCCGATCTGAAGCCGTGATGCGGAAGCGCCGAGCGCCATGCGGATCCCGATTTCCTGGGTGCGCTGGTTCACCCCGTAGGAGACCACGCCGTAAATTCCGAGCGAAGCCAGCAGCAGCGCGAACAACGCGAACCCGCCCAGAAGCAGCACCACGAAACGTCTGGGCGAGACTGATTTATCCACCAGTTGTTGCAGCGTACGGAAGTCTTTTCCCGGAAGGTTGGGTGCGATCGGCTTAAGCGCTGCGCGCACACTAGCGGCAAGCTCGGCTGGCGGCAGGGAGCTTCGGACTACCAAATCCACCGAAGCGATATCCGCGCACTGCCGCATCGGTAAGTACATTTCCAGACCCGAGGCCTGTTCGAGCGCCAGGTGACGCACGTCGCCGACCACACCCACGACGCGCCGCTCTCCGCAAGCCAACATAAGCTGACCGATCGCATTCTGGCCCGGCCACAGAGTCCGCGCCATGGTCTCATTGATCGCGATCACCGGTTCGGTCGCAGGCGTATCCCGCTCCGAAATATCCCTGCCGGCGATCAGGGCGATGCCCATGGCTTTCAGGTAGCCGTCGCTGACGATGCGCACAAAGGCGTCGGGAAACTTTCCCGGCGGATATACCTGCCCCTTCGCCGGCGCTCCCCAACTCCGATTGCGGCCCAACGGGAGCGCATCGGTCAATCCGGCGGCCTTGATGCCGGGTATGTCTCGCGTCCGCCGCAGCACCTCGTCGAAGTACGCGTTCTGTTGCGCTTGCGTGGTGTAATGCGAATCGGGATCGACGCGGACTGTGGCGGCCTGTTCCGGATGGAAGCCGAGATTCACGTCGAGCACCCGCAGAAAGCTCCGGACCAGCAACCCTGCGCTGACCAACAGGACGCAGGCAAAGGCGATCTCCGACACCACCAGGGCGCTGCGAATCCAGGAGCGGCTCTTGCCCGCCGTGGAACCGCGCGCGGTATCCTTCAGTGCATCATGCAGAGTGTGCGCCGGAACCTGCAAAGCTGGGGCCAGGCCGAAGACCACACCGGTCGCGATAGCCGCCATCAGACAGAAGGCCAGAACCGTACCGTCTGTGCGGACATTAACCAGCAGCGGGATGCTGAGGGCTTGCAGCCGCGCCAGGATATGCGTACCGGCCACGGCCAGGGCGACGCCCAACAGCGCGCCACAGCAGGACAGCGCCACGCCTTCGGTCAGCATCTGGCGGATCAACCGCCCCCGTCCGGCCCCCAGCGCGGTGCGGATGGCCATCTCTTTCTGCCGTGTCGCGGTGCGTGCGAGCAGCAGGTTGGAAAGATTCGCGCACACGATCAGCATCACCACGCCGACCGCGAAGGCCAGCACCAGCAGCGCCGGCCGGATACGTCCGCTCACGTATTCCGCCAGGGGGCTGAGGCTTCCTTCAAAATCGTTGCGTTCCGGGTGTGCGCGCGTAAGCTGCACGGCCAAGGTCTTCAACTCGGCGCGGGCGCGGCTTACCGCGACGCCGGGCTTCAGCCGCCCAATAATCGCCATGGTGTTTCCCCAGCGGTTGGTCTCGCTGCTGAGCGGGAACGGAAAATAGAGATCGAAGTGGCTGCCAGGAGCGAAGACCGAGGCCAGATCGAATGAGGCCGGCAGTACACCCGCTACAGTGACCGGCGCCTCGTTGATGATGACTGTGGCGCCCACGATTCCGGGATCGGAGCCGAACCGCCTGATCCAAAGGCCATGGCTCAACAAGACGGCCTTTGGACCGTTCCATTGGCATTCCGCGGCGGTAAACAGCCGGCCGAGCTGCGGTTGAATCCCGAGCAACTGGAAGAAATTCCCCGACACGGGTACGCCGCTCAGGCGTTCCGGCTCGCCATGGCCGCTCAGCAAATTATCGCCGACGCCGTAAAAAGCGAAGTAGCCCGCCAGATCGGAAAACGACCGGTTGTGTGCGCGCAGATCCAGGAGGTAATCCACCTGGGTAGTCTGTCCCGACAGTCCGCCGGTGTCGTGGTTGGTGATCCAGACCAGCCGCTCGGGATCTCGAAACGGGAGCGGGCGGAGAAGCAGCGCATCCACGACGCTGAATACCGTGGCGCTCGCGCCGATACCGAGCCCGACGATCAGAACGGCGAATGTTGCGAATCCACGGTCCCGCAGCAGCGTGCGGAACGTGTAGCGCAGGTCCTGCAGGGTGCTGTCGAGTGCGGGCACGGCGCGGCCATCGGGCATAGTTGCCTCCTTATCCTTATACTCCCGGGGGGCAAATTGGTTACCCGCCAAGATCCGCAATTTCAGCGGTCGCGTCTACCGGCGCCCGCCTTAGGATGCTTTCTCTTGAGCATAGGCCGCGTATTCCGCGTACGGGCCCTTGAAGTCTTCGATGCGTCCACCTTCGAAATGCCAGATCCGCGTCGCCACCTCATCAACCAAGTCATGATCGTGCGTTACCAGTAGCACCGTCCCCGCATACTTTTGCAGGGCGATGTTGAGGGCGTTGATGGATTCCAGATCCAGGTGATTCGTGGGTTCGTCGAGCACCAGGAAATTAGGCTTCTGCAGCATGAGGCGGCAGAAAATCAGCCGCGCCGCCTCACCCCCGGAAAGCGCTTGGGTCGGCTTGAGGGCGTCTTCGCCGCTGAACAACATCTGGCCCAGCAGGCCGCGCAATTCCTCCTGCGACGCCTGCGGGTCGAATCCGTGCAGCCATTCGATCGCGGTGGTCCCGCGCGCAATCGAATCGGAATGGTCCTGAGCGAAGTACCCCACGGCCGCTTCGTGGCCCCACATGACAATCCCCGCGTCCACATCGAAGTGCCGGTCGGCATCCTCAATGAAGCCGGCGGCGCTGCGCACCAGCGATTTCAATAAAGTGGTCTTGCCCGCTCCGTTGCGGCCCATCAGGGCGATCTTTTCGCCGCGCGAGACGCTGGCGGTGAAACCGTCGATCACCCGCAACGCGCCGTAGCTCTTCGCCAGCCCTTTGATCTCCAGCGGGTGCCGGCCAGAGGGACGCTTCATGTCAAAGCGGATGTAGGGCCGCTGGATATTCGACTTGGCCAGTTCCGAGGTCTGTAGTCGCTCCACTTCCTTCTTGCGCGACATCACTTGGCTCGACCGCGTGCCCGCGGAAAAGCGGGCGATGAATTCGTTCAATTGGGCGATCTTCTTTTCGCGCTGCGCGTTGCCGGCTTCAATGCGGGACCGCACCTGCGTCTTGGCCAGCACCATGTCGTCATACCCGCCGGTGTAGACGATCGCGGTTTCGTAGTCGATGTCCGCCACATGCGTGCAAACGCTGTTCAAGAAATGCCGGTCGTGCGAAATCACAATCAGCACGCCTTCATAAACGCGGAGATAATCCTGGAGCCAGTGGACTGATTCCAGATCCAAGTGGTTGGTGGGTTCGTCGAGCAGCAACGCGGGAGGCCTCCCGAACAGAGCCTGTGCCAGCAGCACGCGCACCTTCTGGCCGCCCTGCAACTCGCCCATGCGCCGTTCGTGCAGCGCGGATTCCACGCCCAGGCCGTCAAGCAGCACCGCGGCGTCGGATTCCGCCGTGTAGCCGCCTTCTTCGCCCACAATGCCTTCAAGTTCGCCCAACCGCATGCCGTCCGCGTCGGTGAGTTGGTCGTGCGGCTTGGCGTACAGTAAATCGCGTTCCTCGAGCGCCTGCCACAGCGGCGCATTGCCCATGATCACCGTGTCGATCACCCGGAATCCGTCGAAGGCGAACTGGTCCTGGCGCAGCACGCCAAATTTCTTGGGCCGCGAGACCGTCCCTTTTCCCGGTTCGATCTCGCCGGCGAGAATCTTCATCAGCGTGGATTTTCCGGCGCCGTTGGGACCGGTGATGGCATAGCGCCTCCCGCTGAGGAACGTGCACGTCACGTCGTCGAACAGAATTTTGGCGCCGAAGCGCATGGAGATGTTTTGAATTGAAAGCAAGGAGATGCTTCTATGATAGCGTATATGCGGGTTTAGCCGCTGCGGAGCTTACCCCGCCGCCGTAGTAATCTGATCGGAGAATGCTTCATCGACGCCTTTCTCCTGCGCGGCCGTTGGCGCCGAAGCGGGTGCGCGGACAGTCGCGGTTCCCACGGATCCCGGCGAGGTTCTGCTCACAGTATATGAACTCGCCCACCTGATACCCCGCACGAGATGTGTTTATTGTAGGCCGCTTTGGGCGGTGGGCAAGCAACCAAGGGTGATCGCAAACCTTGCATCGACCGAAAAAGTTGAATCTCCGTAAGTACTCGCAATGTTGAGGCTTAGGTGGTGGGCCCGTGGCGACTCGAACGCCAGACCTCTACCGTGTCAAGGTAGCGCTCTAACCAACTGAGCTACGGGCCCGTCGGTACAACTCCGATTTAGTTTTGATTTTATCATCGATCCAGGCGGGGTTGTGCGTCACAATCGCCATCGTTCACCGCGGCTACGCGCTTCACGAACTCCACGTCGCCCTCCAGAAAATCGAACTGCGGGAGATCCCCGCGCGCCACCCATCGAATTTCCTCGAACACGCAATTGCGCGGTTCGCCCGCGAAATCCGTCACCGCGTAAAAGATCAGCAGAATCGCGCTCTTGCCCGGATAGCGGAACTCGTAGCGCTCCACCTCATCCCCGATCTGCGCGCGTACGGCCAGTTCTTCCTGTAGCTCGCGGCGCAACGCTTGGGGCGGACTTTCGCCCTCTTCGACCTTGCCGCCCGGAAACTCCCATTTCAGGGCATGCACCTGGGCGGCGCTTCTGCGGCAAATCAGAATGCGGCCGCAGCGCCGTATGATGGCCGCCACGACCACCGTCAAGGTAGAAGTCAAGCCAGGAGTCAAGTCAGGCCAGCTCCAGCGCCTTGAAACGTTCCAACTCAGCGGCGGGCAGCTCCGGCAGCCTATCGATACGCTGCCGGAACCAGGCCCATGGAATGTGGAAGAGTTGCACGCTGGGCTGGAATTTGGAGCTGTCCTGGATGAAGCAGCTATGCGTACACCAGCAGTTCGCCTTCGGAATGGCGCGCACCTCCGCGCGCATGGCCTGCGAATCCAGCGCCCGCCGCACGTCGTAATCGAAATCCGCCAGATCTCCCACGATGCCGCGCATCTCGCACGCGCGGAACCGGCCGTTGTGGTCGATCACGATGGAAGTCTCGCCCGCCGTGCAAGGCATCGGCCATTTCTTTGGCGATTCCAGGCACTGCTCGTGCAGGTCGAAGTGGAACCGCAGGTTGCCCAGATAATACATCTTGGCGAAATGCCGCACTCCCGGCGGCAGATGTGCGAAAAGCTTGTCCGCATAGTGGCGATGGAACGGCATCAGGCGGCGGTGCAGTGCGGCGACGCCGGTTTGCGAGAGTTGCTTCAGGCTGGGGTCCGGCGCGGCGCCGCGCACCACTTCAAAATACTGCCCATCGATGTGCGTCTGCTCCATCAGGTGCAAGCCCAGCGCCACAATCTCGTTGTAGTTCTCGCGCGTGATCACGGTCAGCACATTGCGCCGCAGCCGCCGCACGCCCCCATAGCGCCGTTCGGCCTGTTCCATGGTGGCCAGCGTGCGCACAAAATTGTTCGGCACACCGCGGATGGAATCGTGCGTGTTGGCTAGGCCATCCAGCGAGAAATTCAGGTCGATGGCCGCTTCCGGGCAAAGCTCCAGCATACGGTCCACGGTGCGGAAGATCTTTTCGGGCAGCAGCCCGTTGGTCGGCAGATTGATGTTGCGGACCCCGTTGCGCGCGACGAACATAGCCACGATTTCGGCCAGATCCCCGCGCATGAACGGCTCGCCGCCGGACAGCCATAGTTTGCGGAAGGGCGGGGCGGTGGCCGAGATCCGCTCGATCTGCGGCGTGGTGAGATCGTCCAGGCTGTTAAGCTTGTCAAAATAGAAGCAGGTGCGGCACAGCGAATTGCAGCGCGAGGTGACAAACAGAAAAAGCGAATTGAACTCCCGCGGGCGCACGCGTTCCTTCAGGATCGGGAAATACTGCCGCATGAAGCTAATTGGACCATAAATGTATTCCGCGCGCCTGCTCGATCACTTCCAAAACCCGCGCAATGTGGGCGAACTGCCGCCGCCGGCGGTGACGGTGGAGGTGTCCAATCCGGTGTGCGGCGACATCCTGCGCCTGTCTGTCGAATTCCGCGACGGCAGCGTGGCCCAGGCCCGCTACAAGACCCGTGGCTGCACGGCCTCCATTGCGGCGGGCTCCGCGTTGACGGAAATGCTGGCGGGCAAGACTGGGCTGGAGATCGTGGCCATCCGCCCGGCGGATGTGGAGAATGCGGTCGGCGGTCTGAGCGTCGAATCCAAGCACGCCGCCGTACTTGCGGTGGACGCCGTGCGCGCCCTGCTCCACGACGCGACAATTGCTAACCTGATCTGAATTTTAGTTTATGAACGCTGGCGTTCGCCTTACCACGCACGCCCTGGCGCAGCCAGCCGTGCCCCTTGCCCTCCTCGACTATCAACGTGGTGGGCGTGGCGAACGGCGAGACATACGCGGCGATGCCCGCAGGCGCAGCGTTGGGCGGTTGCAAGACACGGTCGCCGATTCGACGATTACTTATCCGTCGGGCCTGATCGGCCGCCCTGTGTCGCGCACGCATCCCAAGCCCCAGCTCGCCTTGGCCGGATATAATGACCTTAAGCCTGTGCCGGAATCCGAGACGAAGCCCGCCAACGAGCAAATGCCGACAAGAACTTTGGGCAAACACGGTTTGATCGGCGTGAATCTGCGTGCATCGGCGGTTCCGATGTCTTTGGAGCTTAACGATGACTGAGATTTCCGAGTTGCTGGAGCGTTTCCGCCGCGGGCCCGAGGTGCTGGCCATGGTCCTGACCGGCGTCTACGGCGAGGAAGAGGATTATGTGCCGGCCGCGGGCAAGTGGAGCATCCGGCAGATTATCGCGCATCTCGCGGATTCCGAACTGGTCTGCGCGCACCGCATGCGCCAGATCGTCGCGGAAGATAACCCCACCTTGATCGCCTTCGACCAGGAGGCCTGGACCCGGAACCTGGACTACGCGCGGCGCAAGCCCAAGCAGTCGCTCGAAAGCTTCCGCCGCTTGCGCGGCGAGAACTACGAATTGCTGAAGGAATTGCCCGAGGCGGCTTATGCGCGCGCGGGCAATCACAGCGAGCGCGGCCCCATCACCCTGCACTTCCAACTGGAACTGCTGGCGGAGCACGCCGAAAGCCACGCGCGCCAGATGCAGGCTGTGCGCGAGGAATACAAGAAGGCGAAGGGAAAACGATGACGCGCCCGTTTACGCTGGCCGCGATGTTGGCGGCCGCGACGGTGGCAACCGTGCTGCTGGCCACTGCGCCGGATGGCCACCGCTGGTGGAGCTACGTGCAATACCTGGCGGACGATAAGCTGGAAGGCCGCAACACGGGCAGCGCCGGCCATCGTAAAGCCGCCGCTTATGTGGCGGGCGAGTTCGAACGCGCGGGCCTGAAACCGGCCGGCGCCGACGGCTACATCCAGCCGGTCCACTTTGTCACGCGGCGGCTGAAGGAGATGGAATCCAGCCTGACGCTGGTGCGCAACGGAGAATCGGAAGAACTGGTGCTGGGCGAGGATGCCATCATCGGCATGCGCATCGATCCCGCGCCGGCGGTGGACGCCGAGGTCGTGTTTGCCGGCTACGCGCTCACCGTTCCCGAAATGCAATACGACGATCTGGCCGGGCAGGACCTGCGCGGAAAGGTCGTGCTCTATATGGGCGGTGGTCCATCGAACATACCCGGGCCGCTACGGTCCCATTATCAAAGCGTCAACGAGCGCGGCCGGTTCTTGGAACGGGCCGGCATCATCGGAACGATCGGTATTCAAAACCCGCATCACATGGATCTGCCCTGGCAGCGGATCGCGCTCGCCAGCCGCCAGGCGTCCATGAGCCTGGCCGATCCGGCGCTCGATCAGCAGTTTGGGTTGAAGTTCACCGCTACGGTGAATCCGGAGCAGGCTGGCAAATGGTTCGCGGGTTCCGGCCATTCGTTCGACGACCTGGTGGCGCTGGCGGACGCCGGCAAACCGTTGCCGCGCTTTCCGCTGCATGCGTCCATACGGGCGAGGGTTGCGGTGGAGCGCGGGGAAGTGGAATCGCAAAACGTGGCCGGCATTCTTCCCGGCGCGGATCCTGTGCTGAAAGATCAGAACGTGGTGCTGTCCGCGCATTTGGATCATTTGGGAATCGGCGAACCCATCAACGGCGACCGCATTTACAACGGCGCCATGGACAATGCTTCCGGCGTGGCCTCGCTGCTGGATATCGCGGAATCGCTGAATGAATCCAAGCCGAAACTCCGTCGATCGCTGCTGTTCCTGGCGGTGACGGGTGAGGAGAAGGGGTTGCTGGGGTCCCGCTATTTCGCGGCGCACCCCACGGTGAAGCCCGCCAGCATGGTTGCGGACTTGAACGTAGATATGTTTCTGCCGCTGTTTCCCTTGCGCAGCCTGATTGTATTCGGGCTGAACGAATCGGACCTCGGCGATCAAATCCGCGCCGTGGCGCGGGCGCATGGTGTGCGCGTCCTGGAAGATCCGGAGCCGGAGCGCAACATCTTTATCCGCAGCGACCAGTACAGCTTCATCCGGCGCGGTATCCCCTCTCTGATGATGATGGTGGGCTATGACAAGGGCTCGCCCGAGGAGAAGACCGTGAATGGCTGGCTGCGGGAGCGCTACCACGCCCCGGCCGACGATTTGAAACAGCCGGTGGATCTGGAATCCGCCGGCCGTTTCGACGACCTGCTGCGCGCGCTGGCGGAAGCGGTAGCCGACCGTCCCGAGCGCCCCAAGTGGAACGCCAACAGCTTCTTTAAGCGCTTCGCCGAATAACGCGGCGCGCGTAGTCTCCAAATCCCCAAACTCACAAATAAGTGCGAACCGGTGTAAGAAAGTACCGGTATTAAGCGTTCGCCATTTCCTTTGATCCGGCGCCAATGCGGGGTAGATTACTAACAGGAGAAAATATTTAATGCAAATGTTAGCGGAATTTCGAACAATCGGGTTGTGCTTATTGGCATCGGCTGTAGTGGCGGCCATTCCGGCGCGCTTCGGCGGCGTAGCTGCGGCGGGAACAGTGGACATTTGGAGTTCGCCGGGTGTGGGCAGCAACAACATAACGGGAACGAATACAGGTGTTATCGCGCCTCCGTCTTGGACGGTTCCCGCTAACTCGAATTACCAATGGATCTCTTACGCCAACACGGGCTGCGCTACGGCCGGCAACTCATGCACGCCGGCAAGCGCCGACCCCGGCGCCACCACGATCTGGGGAACTCCAACGGCAATCTTCTATCAGACTTTCACGCTATCGGGCGCATCTACCGGCGACTTGGATGTTTGGGCGGACGACACGGCAGGCGTTTGGCTCGATCACGGAACAGTTACCACTGGTAACGGAAGCACCGGCACGTTGTTAGCTTCGCCCAATGGAACTCTGGGCGCCAACTGCGCGGATTCGCCAATCGGCTGCACGCCCGGTAATGACGATGTAATTCCGTTGAGTCTATCCGCGGGTACTTACACTTTGGTGTTTGACGCTTATCAGCTTGTGTGCGATACCCCGTTCGGCGTAATGTACGACGGCGCGCTGACAACTTCGACTTCTGGCGGCGCGACTCCGGAGCCTGCCACCTACATGTTGATGGGACTCGGCTTAGTCGGTCTGGGCGTAGCCACCCGGCGGCGCCGGCGCGCGTAAGGACAATACTAAAAAGTTGTTGATCGGGGCAGGCGGTTTCGCCTGCCTTCAGGATACTGCCCCAGTTCCGGAATAGGTTATTATCAATGCCATGCCCCTCCGCTTCCCGGCATTGCTTCTGTCGCTAGTCTCCGCTGCCGCCGCGCAAAACTGGCCTTCCTTTCGCGGACCCGCGGCATCCGGCGTCGCCGACAACCAGAATCTGCCCGTGAAATGGGAGGCCGCACATGGCTCCGGAATCCAATGGTCCACAGCACTGCCTGGGCTGGCGCATTCCAGCCCTATAGTCTGGCAAGACCGGATCTTCGTCACCACCGCCGTTAGCAGCCGCCCGGACGCCTCCTTCAAGCGCGGACTGTACGGCGACGGCGATGCATCCGACGACGTCAGCCCGCAGCAGTGGAAGCTGATCTGCCTTGACCGCAAGAGCGGCAAGATTCTGTGGGATCGCACGGCCTACGAGGGCGTTCCAAAAGAAAAGCGCCACATGAAGGCCACTTACGCGAACTCCACGCCGGCCACCGATGGCAAAGTAGTAGTGGCCTTCTTCGGTTCGCAGGGGCTATATGCCTACGACCTATCCGGAAAGCTGTTATGGAAGCGCGACCTGGGAAAGCTCAACGTGGGCGCATACGATCTGCCTGAATACGAGTGGGGCACGGCCAGCTCGCCGATCCTTTATGGGGACAAGGTCATCGTGCAGTGCGACCAGCAGAAAGGCTCGTTCCTGGAAGCTTTCGACAGGCAGACGGGAACCACGGTTTGGAAAGCCGAGCGCGACGAACTGCCTTCGTGGGGCACGCCGGCGGTGTATCGGGGTCCCGCGCGCACTGAACTCGTGACGAACGGCTCGAATTTCGTGCGCGGCTACGATCCGGCGACGGGAAAAGAGCTGTGGCGCTTGGGCGGGAGTTCCAAGATCACCGCGCCTACGCCGATATCCGGGGACGGCCTGATCGTGGTGGCTAGCGGGCGCAGGCCGGAAGCGCCGATCTTCGCGATTCGCGCGGGTGCGGCCGGCGATATTACGGGAGACACGCGCTGGGTCGCATGGCAGAAGCAGCAGCGCGGTCCATACATGCCGACGCCGCTGATTTACGGCGGCTATCTCTACGTGCTGGGCAACGCGGGCGTCTTCGATTGCTACAGCCTGGCGACCGGGGCCGAGATTTACCGCGAACGGATTCCGCACCAGGGGTCGGGATTCAGCGGCTCGCCCGTCGCTTCCGATGGCAAGATCTACCTGCCGAGCGAAGACGGCGACATCTTCGTGGTCAAGGCCGGCCCGCATTTCGAGCTGTTGCAGAAAAACGAAATGGGCGAGCCGTTGATGGCGACTCCGGCAATTTCGGGCGGGATGCTGCTGGTACGGACACAGCACCATTTGTGGGCCGTCGGTGCGCAGCGTTGAAAAACATCTTCGCGATATTGCTGCCCGCCCAATCCGCGGAACGAAGCTGCCGTTTTTCCTACGCTTTGATCCAACTGGTAGTGATATTTCGGTACAGGGTCGCTGGTATGTTGGTTGGCCATATGAAGCCGGTCGCATTCGCACACACGCCGCCCCGCGCGATCGGGAATTATATTTTCCTGGCCCTGGCAATCGTGATGCTGGCTTTGTCTCTGCGGAGCGCCAATGCATACCGCAGCGAGGGCCCTCGTTGAACACCTGCTGACGCCGCTTATCGATTATGCGCGATCTCTTCGAAGGTCACGTTCTGAATCCCATACGCTTTCCAGTCATGGTAATCGAAGTGCCACCACTCGGTATCGAATACGGTGAAGCCCTGCTTCTCCATTTCTCGCCGCAGCAGTTGCCTGTGCGCGCGTTGTTCCTCGGTGCCGCCGGCGTAATTCGGATAAGACCGCTCGGACATCTCGTCATAACCGCCGGTCATTTCGATTTCATGTCCGGTCTTCAGATCGTAGAGCGACAGATCCACCGCGCAGCCGCGATTGTGGCGGGACCCATCGGCCGGGTTGGCCACAAACTCATGTTTGTCCGGCGGTGTGGCATCCCAGAACATCTTAGTCACATACCAGGGGCGATACGCATCGAAAATCAACAGGCCGTAACCTTGCTTCAGCAGCTCACGATGCGCCCGCAGCATCGCCTCCGCCGCGGGACGCTGCAAGAAGGCGCGCGCCGAGGAGTAGACCGGCGTGCTCAGGAAGTTATCCGAGGTGGCATAGCGGATGTCCAGCTTGATGCGCGGATCGAGCGCGGCAATGTCCACCAGGTCTGGCTTGCGAAAGCTACCCTGCTCGGTGGGTGGTTGGGCCGCGAGCGCTGCGACGCGCAGTTCGGCTACGGGCCGCACCGGCTGGATGCGGAAGATGCCAGGCCGGGTCTGGGCCGCGGCGCACGCCAGCAATACGATCGATAAAGCCCACCTCCGCCGATTATCCGATGTCATCCGAATCATCGCTATCTTCTTCAGCGGCAGGCTTCGAGCTGATCTGAATCTCACTCAGGTTAGCCGCTTTCAACTCGCCGTTTATAGTTACAATATCGTCGGCTTTCAGCTTGCTCCAACGATCCAGCACCGCTGGAGACTCGCGCGCGAGCTTGGCCAAAGCGGCCGATTGCGCGGCGGTGAGTGCGGCATCGGCGCTGTCGATTTCGCCGTAAAGGCCGGACGCCTCACCATTCACCGAAGACAAGCCGGGCTCGGCCGGCGGCGGTCCAAACGCTCCTCCGGCGCCCAATGCCGCCTTGATCTTTTTCCCCAGCGCAGCCAGATGATCGGCCAGCGGCCCTGCGGCGCCGTGCGCCAGCTTATCGATCTGTTCCTGCGCCGCACGGGCTTCGCGAATGGCTTCCGTGGTGCGAGTCATAATTCGCGCAAGCTGCTTCTCGGCTTCGTACTGTTGCTGCAAACCCGCCGGCGTTGTCTTCACCCGCGGGTCTATCTTGACGGTGAGCGTAGCGGTGTACTGACGGCCATCGGCAGTGAGTTTGACGGTGTACACGCCGGGCAGCGCGCTGGGCCCCTGGGGCAGACGCGGCGTGTCATGCGGGACCGCCGAAATAGGATACTCGTGCCGCAGCGACTCCGGCGGCGCGCCGTGCAGATCCCAGACCCAGCGGTGCAGTCCACCCTCCGCCGAAAGAACGCGCGACGGCCGGACCCAGAAAGGCGGAATGCTTAAGGCCTTCAGATCGGCCTCGGTGACTTCCGGTGCGTCCGCGCTCGAATAACGCCGCACCAGCTTGCCGCCGGCGTCCAGGATTTCCAGCGTCACGGGAGCCGCCGCTTTCTGAGAAAGATAGTAATCGACGATCGCGCCATCCGGAGGATTCTCGGCCAGCGGCTCATCCGGCGGCAGCGGGGTGTCGCTATTAGTGGAGCGCTGCACGCGGTAGGCCGGCGCGGGACGGTCCAGCCAGGCTGCCGACGCTACCGCCTTTTCGTCGAGCTGCCGCAAGGGGGTGATGTCGTCCAGAATCCAGAACGAGCGCCCGTGCGTCGCCACGATCAGATCGCTGCCGTGGATCCATAGGTCGCGCATCGAGGTAGGCGGCAGGTTCAATTGGAGCGATTGCCAGTGTTCGCCATCGTCGAACGATACCCATACGCTGGTCTCGCTGCCCGCGAACAGCAGCCCTTTGCGCACGGGATCTTCGCGGACTGTGTCGATAGAGGCATCATTGGGCAAACCGGTAGTAATCAATTTCCAGGTCTTCCCGCCATCGTGCGTGCGGTAAACATATGGAGTCAAATCGTCGATGCGGAAGCGGCTGACGGAAGCATAGGCGGACTTATCGTCGAAGTGCGACGCTTCCAGTTGAGTGATTTTGCTCCATGGTGTGAGCGCGGGTGGCGTAATGTCTTTCCAGTTCTTGCCGCCGTCGGCAGTGAACCATATCAACCCCTCATCGGTGCCGGCCCAAATGGTATCGATATTGTGGAACGAAGGCGCCAGCGAGTAGACCACGCCGCGCTGCTTATCCGCACCCGGATCTTTGGCGGCCATGCTCCCCAGATTCGCCGGAACCCCGGGATGCGGGCGCGTCAGATCGCCGCTGATGGTCTGCCAGGAATGTCCGCCATCTACAGTTTTGAAAACCACGTTGGCCGCATAGAACAGCACATGCGGGTCGACCGGCGAAAACATAATGGGCTGCGTCCGATCTGCGCGATACGTTTGGCCCGCGGGCGGCTTTGGCGAGATGATTTCCACTTGCCCCGTGCTGCGACGGAATTTCGACACCTGGCCGCGGCCGGCCCCATATACGGTATCCGGATCGCGGGGATCGGGCGCCACGTAGCCGTATTCGATCACGCCCACCGGATGCCATTCGCGAAAAGTGATGACGCCGTCGTTGCCCCGGCTGGAGACGCACACCGAGCCGCTCTCCTGCTGTCCGGCGCAGACGCGATAGGGAAACGCATTGTCGGCAATCGCGTGATAGAGTTGCGCGGTCGGTTGGTTGTACCACGAACTCCAGGTGCGTCCGCGGTTCACGCTGACCAGCGCACCCTGATCGCCCACCAGCAGGATGATGTCCGGGTTGTTGGGATTGATCCAGATATTCTGATAGTCGTCGCCGCCGGGTGCGCCCTTGAGGCCGCTCCAGGTCTGCCCGCCATCCGTGGAGCGCCAAGTGACGGTGCTGGCGCTGTACAGGGTATCGGCATCCTTCGGATCGACGCGCGGCACTGGCAGGTCGCCGCCGCCGATGCGATTCGCCGGCCTGGTGTCGGTGGTGGTCCGATGCCAGTTGCCGCCGGCGTCATCCGAGCGGTAGATGCCCACTTCGCGGCCCGAAGCGACACTTGCATAGAGGCGCCGCGGATCGCTGGGCGCGATGGCCACATAAGCCTGCGCCACTTGCGGCAGACCTTGTGTCAGCTTGCTCCAGGTCTTGCCGCCGTCGGTGGATTTGAAGATGCCGCCGTGCGTGCCGCTATACGTGTTGCCATATTCCCAGGGGCCTTCGCGGGATTCCCAGAGCGAGGCATAGAGCACATCGGGATTGGCAGGGTCCATGGCGATATCGGAGGCGCCGGTATTCTCGTCGACGTACAGTGCCTTCGCCCAGTTCTGGCCGCCATCGGTGGAGACAAAGACGCCGCGTTGCTCGTTGGCGCCGTACGGATGCCCGAGCACGGCGGCATACAAGTGATTAGCGTCGCGCGGGTCCACGGCCAGCGCCGGAATCTGCCAGCCGTCGCGGAGACCCAGGTGCGTCCAGGTTTGGCCGGCGTCGGTGGATTTGTAGATACCGTTCCCCACCGACAAGTCGGGGCGCTGCAAGCCCTCTCCGCTGGCCACGTAGACAACGTTCGGATCTGAGGGAGCCACCGCAATGGCGCCGATGGACCCGGTGGGCTGGCTATCGAAGATGGGCGTCCAGGTGCGGCCGTAATCGTCGGACTTCCAGACGCCGCCGTTGACCTGGCCCATGTAGAACAGATTGGGCTGGCTGGGGACGCCGGTAGCGGCGCGGGTGCGGCCGCCGCGGAAAGGGCCGATGTTGCGCCAGTGCAGGTCTTTGAAAAGATCGGAGTTGATCTGTTGCGCTCCAGCCGCGCTGGCTAGAATAAATAAAAGAGCGCGGCGTATCCAAGTCAATGTCATCTTTTCTATTATGCCCATTATGCGGTCAGCCGGGCGGCTCTACGACACGGGAACCGCAATTTCGTGGGTCTCATCGACCGCCCTGCCCAAACTAGATGGTCGTTCTGTTTAAAGCTATCCAATAAGAACATTTTCGTGGCAGAGTGGTTTATGCCATTCGTCACGAAGCGACAACCCTTGAACCTGTCGCTGCGGACCGGAAGAGGCTGGAGGATCTCCGGCGGTCCCGTAGGGCGGAGAAGCGGCAAGTGCTTCACGCGGCCATTCTCTTGGAGTCCGCCAATGGCGTCAGTGACAATGCGGTCGCTGTTGCCAACGGCGTAAATCGTCACACCGTCGCGTTGTGTGTTCGGAA
>JBEKTJ010000055.1:0-34612 GCA_049516155.1 Bryobacteraceae bacterium | reverse complement strand
TAACGATAAAACTCTAAACCTAAACGACCCAAATCCTAACATCTAGACCATCGGATCTGCCCGACTTCGAAAATCCTCCAGTTGTAGAGACTGTGTTGTCGGTTCAGTTTGAAGCCATCAAAGGACTCCATGCGGCCCACCTCGGTCTCTTATGGGAGGACTTTCGATCCGCGTTCCCGCGCTCAGACGAGCGGGCGCCTTTAGATCAGATCATCGAGCAGTTTCCCGAGACGCCACGGCTGCGTGTTGGCTTCCAACTCCAGGCTTCTGAAAACATACCAGTACCGCGCCTGTGCTTTATCAATGAGCAGGGAAACCAAATGATTCAGGTACAAAACGACCGGTTTATTAAGAATTGGCGGAAAGAGGGAGAAGGCGAAAAGTATCCACACTATGACGAGACAATAAAGCCAATGTTCGATCGGGACTTCGAAGTATTTACGAAGTTTGTGACCAAGAACAGCCTTGAACCTCCCGCGATCAACCAGTGTGAGGTAACGTATGTTAACCACATCGTCTCGGGCGAGGGATGGGGGTCGTTCCGTGACTTTGATAAGATCTTCGACTTTTGGCACGCACCTCGGGTCGATGTTCCCGGCAGCGCGGAGGATCTTCGGGTCCATGCGCGCTTCGTGATCCCCGGTGATAATGGGGAAGCGATTGGACGCCTTCATGTCGATATCCAGCCGGCCGTTCGTATATCCGACAACAAGCCGATGTACGTTTTCCACTTGACCGCCCGAGGACATGTGGCCGGCGGCTATGAGTTCTTCGACATCGGTCGGCGTTGGATCGTGAAATCCTTTGCGTCTCTTACGACAACCCAAATGCATCAGATCTGGAGGAGGAAGAATGGCGTCGATAGCTGAAGCGCTCGTTGATACCGCCGAACTCACCCGAGCACAGCGCGAGATTCTGGCGAACCCGGCGGCGGCCGACTACATCGATCAGTTCTCTCGATTGGACAGGAGGTCCAGCGCCGAATCATGGCAGGTGAAACCGATTCGGCGTCAGCGGACGTATTTCTCACGCGGACAGAAGCTGACGCTTACATGGCGAGATTTCGACCAGCCCCTGCCCACTTGGTTCGATTCCGTGATGCAGGGCTTCGCGGACCTGACGACGCTCGAACCGAATTGGGACTCCTACCATGGAAAGGCTATCGATATGTCGACCATCAATCGAGCTATGGCTCTGTTGGACGTATTGCTCGGCCCCGCGAGCCCGGCGCCGAGCATTGTTCCATTGTCTAGCGGTGGTTTGCAAGCAGAATGGCATCGACATCAGCAGGACCTGGAAATCGTGTTTGAGCCGCGGAGGGACCCCGAGTTCTTTTACAGGAACGGACAGACGGGATTGGAACAAGATGGTTTCGTCAGTGCGCGGTTGTCATTCGTAACTCAGATGATTCGCAGTTTTGAGTAACTCAGCCTTCGGAGTATGCGCCAAGGTGTTTAGCGATGATCCGAGTATCCCAGGTGATGAGCGTCTACTCCGGCGCATTCACCCTCAGCAACTGGTACCAGACGAGCAGCAGATGGGCAGGGCCCGCGTTTCCTCTGGTGCGTTTCGGGACGAGGAATTGTCGATTGTCATCAAGTCCACCTTGTTACAGACGGGGCGACAACCCTCAGATCTCGTGAAAAATTACCCAAACTATGCCTTGGTGGCAATTACCGCGGGGAAAGCTCGTGCGCTCAACCAAAGGGTTGCCCGAGATCCAGAACCTGAAGAGCCTGCTCACGGCGTCGTCGTCGGAAGAAAACGCAAGTGTGCCTCTGAACTTGCCAACGACGCCGAATGGATTGAGCCCCCCCAAGCTCCAGCGATTAAAGCGTAGCCTCGCCCGGCGCGGGAGGTGTTTACCATAACCGCGCATTCCTCAGTTTGGTGGGTTGACCGACTGTATTGTCCCTTTTGGCCAGCGGCGCCGCGCAACCTTCGGTAACGTGGCGGGGCACGTGCCGGTTTCGTAGGTTTTGTAGGTGCCATGTTGGCCGGAAGTCCCAAAATTCGCTCGCCTTAGGCTCTGAAAATCGCGAGACGAAACTGTGCCCATTTTTGTGCCTACCCCACGCATAGTAGCGTTGCGCGCTGTTGCTAGCGCCACAGCAGGAAACGCCCGGAAGTCTTTGAAAACTAGCTACTTGGCGCAATGCTGAGCAATTATGGGCAATGTCGCTAAGTCGTTGAAAGTTCGTGGGTTCTTGGTTCGGGACCAGGAGGTCGGTGGTTCGAATCCACTCGCCCCGACCAATTATCCATTTCATTGAATTCAGGCGGCTGGGTGGCGTTCTCTGGGCCTCCAGCCGTTTTTTGGTTTCGGGGTTTCCCCAAAGCTGCGAACTGCCCCGATTCTCGAACCCGAGTAAACTTGTACCTACCCAATGGTCATCGATCCGAAACATCTTCCGGAAGATCCACAGGTCCTGCAGCGGATGGTGCTGGACCTATCGAAGCGATTGGACCGCGAGTTCACCGAGCGGAACAAAATGGAGGCCCTGTTGCGTGAGCTATTAGATGCCAAGCGCGACCGCACGGGCCGTAATCCATGTGTTGCTGGATATGGCAGTGAAACAACGCCGGTCCCGGCTGGTCGGCGGTAAAGTCCACGCTCGCGCGCTCATGGGTGGGCACCACCACGGTATCCTTGATCACGCCCGAAGTGGCTTTGCCATAGGTCTTGGCGATCTCCAGTTGGCGGCTATCCGAAGCACGTTCACCCGAGACTCGCTCTTACCTAATCGAGATCAAAAATGAAGGCGTCGTCTTGATGGAATTCGTTTTGACAATCCGCGAACGCGGGCAAGGAATTGGGATGCCGAGATGGATGGAGGAAAACCTCCGGGGGACGATGGCCAACTCGTTGCGCGATACTTCGAGGGTGTCCTCGAGGAATACGCAATCGTCGAAACTCTCCAATAATCCCGGCTTCTAGGCCAGACCGCCCTTTACAGCCCTCTCATTTCGAGGGCTTTTATTTTCCCCCTGAGCCGCGCAACGCCTCGCGCGAGGTCGCATTCCCACACGGTCCAGTAGTGCCAACCGAGGGCGCGCAGCGCTCTTTTGGAGCGAGCGTCCCTTGCGACGTTCCGCGCGATCTTGCATTCCCAGTACGCGCGGTTCTGGGCGGGCATGCGGCTGCGCCTGCAGCCGTGCCAATGCCAGAAGCAGCCGTTCACGAACACCGCGAGGCGGATCTTACGGATCACGAGATCGGGCTTCCCCGGAAGGGTTCCCGGATCGGCGGAGAATTGAATGTGCAGCTTCTTGAGCGCCTTAGAGACGAGGCGCTCGGGCTTCGTGTTCCGCGACCGCACCTGCGCCATAATCCAGCTTCTCGTCGCGCGGTCAACGGTGTCGGCCATCGTCAGAGAAGATTCTTGGGGATCTCGATGAGGAGCGAGAGGTCCGTTTCCGCCTGCTCGACGCGCTCGTTGTATTTGTTAAGCAAGGCCTGGATGTTGGCGGCGAGCTTCGTTTTGCCGAATTCGCCCATTTCCTCGACGTTTTGCCCTACGAACGATTCGATGGAGGCGATCCCGATCCTGTTCTGCAATCCTGCGGTTTCCGCCATCGCCCTGGCCGCTGGCGTTTTCGATTCCGTCACGAGCAACATGGCTCGGTAACCGTTGCGGATGTTCTGGCCGCATTTTTCGACTACGGCCGGCATGGGCGCCACCGTGACGTGAAAGACCGTGTCGCCAATCACGAAATCACCGGGTCTACCCAACTGCTGGTCCGCTGTCGTGTAGGAATAATTTTCGATCTCGATGTGCGGGTAGCGCAGCGATAGCTTCGCGCCGACCAAATGCTGCGCGACCGCGCCGCCCTGGTTTTTGACGTCGGCGGCTTCCAGAATATCGGCGACGATCTGTGCGCCCGGCTTCTCCAGGCTGATCTCGACTTCGATCTGCTGGCGATCGAAATACTGTTGCACCGGGTTCTCGGCGAGCCAGCGCTGGAGAGCATCCGCAACATTCGCGCGCTCTACCGCCGACAGCGTCTCGAGTTCCGTCACGGCGTTCAGATGCGCCACGAAGCGCTCGGCGGCAGGCCGGGCGCCCCGGGTCGTGCGGCCGCCTTCCCGCGAGTAGGTCCTCGTTTCGCCGAACCGTTTCAGTACGCCTTTGATCACCGGACCGCCGGTCTTTACCTGGTTCTTGTCGGTGAGGTAGTCCTTTTGAGACAGCGGAAACGCCGCTCCCGCGCGGACGCGTTCGAGAACCGCGAGACCGGCACAGACGATGTTGGTTTGCGCCACCGGAGTGCTCTCGGCTTTGTACCAGTCTTGCAGCGCTTGGAGCGCCTTCTCCAGCGTGGCGTCGTTTGTCATGAAATAGGCTGTTCCCACTCCGCGGCTCGCGCTTCCGTCATGCGGCGCAAGGAATGCAGGCGGCCGGTCGCTTCCGGCTGGAAATTTCCCCGGATCCCGTGCTCGGCGGAGCGACAAGCTTTTGCAAGCGGGACAAGAAGCTGCTTCGAGAGCCATGCCACGGCCGGGACGGCGACGCCGTCCCCCATGGCCCGATACGCGTCGTTGTACTTGGCGGGCAGCTTGTATGAATCCGGCGCGCCCATCAGCCGCGCAGTTTCGCGCGGCGAAAGCAACCTTGATCTCACGACGTTCTGCTCGACGATCACGACGGTCTGTCGGCTAGAGCCGCCGTTCGGCGTCCGCAGGCAGCCCGCCACGCCGTCGAAGCGAACCTCCGCCCGCTGCTTGTCGTCGCGAATCCGCTTATATAGAAACCCGACGCTCCGGCCGCCACGCTCTTTTTCCGCATTCACCTTTTCCAGGTTGGTTGCGTTCATCATGCGCAGTAGGCGCTGGGTTTCGGCTGGGGAATGCCACGCCACGCCGGTCGGGTCGTCTTCTATGAGTTCCGCCACGTCCGCGACCGCCGTCGAAGGAACGGGCAATTTCCACCAGCGCCACGAAGACCGAGGCGTTTCCGGTAAGCGAGCGACTGCCGAAAGCAATGAGTTCGGGAACCACGGGCTGAGGCTGGGACCGGCGGACGTGAAAGCGCCGCAGTCCACGCGAGCGTCAACCGAGACGATGAACACCCGCGGGCGGGATTGCGGAAGGAAGCGCCGCGCATCGATGACTATCCCGCCAAACTGCATCCCGAGCGCGGCGAGGGCTTCGCAGAGTCCATTGAAGTTCTCCCCGTAGAGAAGGCCGACGACGTTTTCGATGACTATGATTGGGGGCCGGTCGCCGTGATCGAAGAGGTCCCGCATCAGCCGCCAGAACGGCCAGAAGGCCCCGCTGCGCTCCGCCGACATTCCGCGACGCCATCCCGCGAGCGACAAATCTTGGCAGGGGAACGAAGCCCATGCCAGATCGACGCCAGGCGGCAAAGATGCGGACTGCACGCAGGCAACATCGCCCAATTCAAATCGTTCCCCACCGAAGTTCGACCGATACACCTCGGCCTTCTTCGGATCGATGTCGTTGGCCCACGAGCACGTCCAAGACTCCTTCAGCCCGAGGTTAACGAGGCCGGCGCCTGCGAAGAAATCATAAAAGCGGTACATGGTTCGAATTGTGACGCTGCCGACTCTCTTCCGACGGTTCGACACGCTCGGGGGCGGTGGTTAGACTCAGTCTACTGAAGAATTCGGCCGATTGCAAAGAAGCTGTAGGGCAACGCCGCTCCAATCGGCGACGGGCGCGGCCCCGGCGAATCCATTTCATTGAATTCAGGCGGCTGTAGCCTTCTTTGGGTCCACAGCCGCTTTTGGTTTCGAGGGTTCCCCAAGCTGCGAACTGACCCAGTCCCGCATCTTCCGGAAGATCCACAGGCCCTGCAGCGGATGGTGCTGGACCTATCGAAGCAATTGGACCGCGAGTTCACCGAGCGGAACAAAGTGGAGGCCCTTTGCGTGGGTTATTAAAATGCCAAGCGCGCAAGATCGGTTACGAGTAGCGCAGCAGTGCCTTGAAGCCGTAATCCATGTGTTGCTGGATATGGCAGTGAAACAACGCCGGTCCCGGCTGGTCGGCGGTAAAGTCCACACTGGCGCGCCCATAGGTGGGCACTACCACGGTATCCTTGATCACGCCCGAAGTGGCTTTGCCATAGATCTCGGCGATCTCCAGTTGGTGGCGATGCAGGTGCAACGGATGCGCATCGTCGGTGCGGTTGTGAAACGTCAGGCGGTAGCGGGTACCCTGCCTCAGCAGAAACTCCCGATCGTGGGGATAAGGTTTGCCGTTCACGGTGAAGCTGTTGAACTTGCCTGCGCCGCGCGGCACCTTTTCAAACACCATATCCAACCGTTCCGTCGGCGCGGGTTGCGACGGCGGCTTGCCGAAAACCGTATAGTCCCAAATGGATTTGGGCGGCGGAGCCCACTGCGGGGTGCGGTGTTGATTGGCGTATTCGATGGCAATGCCCAAGCCGCCTTCGCGGATGGGGTCCTCGGGCGCGCCCAGGATCCAAACCCCGGGCTGGTTCATCTCCACCCAGGCATCGATGCGCTCGCCAGGACCCAGCATCAACACGTCCACGGCCGCCGGTGTAGGCACTGGATTCCCGTCCAGCGCGATCACATTGAATTTGTGGCCGGGCAGCGCCAGGTGGCGGTTCTCTATGGCGCTGGCATTCAGAAAGTGAAATAGCACGCGTTCGCCGCGATTCACGCGGATCGGCTCGCCGGCGCCGAGCGCCTTGTCGTTGATGGAATAAATATCCGCTGTTACCTCCAGCCCCACCGGCCGCGTGTCTAACACCGCCGGCTTTTCCGGTTGTGCCAGGGCGGGATCGAGATCGTCGGTATCCATCAGTTGGTTGGTGAAATAGGGCTCCCAATCGCGCAGCGCCAGGTAATGTTCCCGATCGAAATTGGCGGGATTGCTGGCGCCTTCGACGATCAGAAAGCCGAACATTCCGGTATAACTGCCGCGGTGCAGGTCGTCCATGGACATGGTGTGGGTGTGATACCAGCGGGTGCCGGCCGGGGTGGGCGTGAACCGATAGCGGCGGCTTCCGTGCGCAGGCACAACAGGGGTGCCTTCTTCCTCCGATCCGTCCACATCGGCGGGGATGAGCAGTCCGTGAAAATGCACGAACTCCGGCACGTCGGTGTTATTGACTACGTTCACGGTGACCGGCACGCCCTCCTTCATGCGCAGCCGCGGCCCCGGCGACGTGCCGTTATACCCTATGGTGCTGACGACGCGATTGGGCGCCAATTCGACCGTGACCGGCGCGATTTCGAGGGTGAAATCGGTCTTGGCCACGTCTTGCGAGACGGGTGGCGCGAGCAATGATTGGTCTTGCTGGCCGAGCAACCGGCCGCTTGCAGCCACCAGGCCGGCAAGCTGGAGAAAGTCGCGTCGTTGCATGAGTATGAGGAAACGATCCTGCGCTCATGGTACCGCCCGGCCGCTCGCGCCGCGGATTCGAACGGTTGCGCGGTTTCCGAATAGAGTGGAAGCTCTTGCCAGTGCGAGCCGCTTCGGTGACTTGCGCGCTTCTCGGTCAGGTGACGAACCTTTATGCCTCATGCTGCGATCGACTTCTGGCTTCATGATTGCCAATGGCTGCCCCGGCCCGTCTATTGGCCGTGGCATCTCTTGTACTTGCGCCCGCTGCCACATGGACACGGATCGTTGCGTCCAACGTTCGACCACTTCGTGCTCGCCTCAATTGCTTCGCTTAGATTGACAGGCTGGGCGTCGTGCGCCACTCGATCCAGACGGCTATCCTTTTCCCAGTCATAATCGAGCTTGAACCCGAACCTGAGTGATTGATCGCTTGGATGAAGACAGACTCCGAACCAAGTCTTCGCCTTTTGGCGATATTTACTAAGCTCGCAGTGACCCGTTAGTAGAGTCTCCGCCAGCGGTAACGCCTCAGCGCTGCAATGCACTGTGAATCCGCTCTTGGGCGAGTCGAAGCCGAGGGACACGTCGTGTGTCCGTCCATCGCTGCGCGCCAGTTTGGCGGCCCGATCGATGCCTGTGCTTGCGTCTGTTGTAGCCTTTCCGCTCATCGCCAGCAGCAGGAACCCGAGATCGATGACTCCACGCTCGGGACGGCTCTCAATGGCCATGATGATGCGCCCAACGGTGGTCGAACTCAGGCGAGTGAGAATGCCGTCGGGGGTCCGCTGACCATTCACGCTATCGCGCCGCACCGCCATGGCAACGTCGAGGTCCACGGAGATGTCGTCTTCCAACATCAGCATGTCGACATTGTCCTCAATCCACAGGTTATTCTTCAGGTGATAGGAAAGGATGACCGTCTCGTGCGCTGCCATCAGCCGTTCCGTGTAGCCGACCCGGCGGTTGATATAGCTAAGAAAACGCAGCGGCGATGGAAGCATCTCCGTGATCGCATCTAGCGCAAAAACATCCAGCACCATAGGAGCCTGGATGACGTCGGTTTGTGCGTACATGAGAAACTGGCGGGACTGAAAGTGGAGTGAGGGATAGTGGTCGGCGACCACGCAGAGAATATAGATCTCGGACAGCCGGGCTGGAACAGTGATCTCCCCACCGTCGGGCCCAACAAGCCTGACCTTGGGGTCAGTAATCTTCTGAGCACACGTAAGACCTTGATTGTACGAATCCTGGACGCTCTTCTTGAAATCGTCTCGAATTCGGCCATCATTGCCTTTATGCGACTCCAGCGTCAGCCGCTTGGATTTGGCCTGAACGATCACGGCACGGTCGCCAAAGAGCGCGAGGACGTCAATTTCTCCGACCTTCCTCGCCTTTGATTCGCAAATATCCACGTTCGTGTGGACGCGCGCCTTGCCGAAAATCAACTCGAGCTGATCGCGACAGAAGGTTTCGGTAAAGCGCCCCCGGTTTTGCATTGCAGTGGACGAATACGCCTTGTCAGCCACCATCCAGTAGAATGGCGATTCATAGAGCGCTTCAACGAGGCTGTAGGACTGGAACAGAACGAATCCACCATTGGATTTGAGCAGGGGAGTCGCATTAACTACGTTGAAATCGTCAAGCGCGCGAAAGGTCTCGTTTTCTTCGCCAGGGGCGAGAGCGAAAGCTTCTAGCACGGCCTCCACTGTTGATTCCGCCATCCCGGTTGCCGCGGCAACTGCTCCCACGGAAAAGGTGTAGCCGGGGAGGATGCTCCACTGCTCCGGTGGAATCGTCGCCATTTGGACCACTGTGTCCATGAGCTTTCGTTCCTGCAGCCGCGTAATTGCGTGGGTGATGGTTCTGGCATCGAAGATCGAGAATCCCCGGTTCGATTTCAACCAGGCGTCATCTGCCGCGTATTTTGGGGGCGCGAAATCGCGGTATTGGAAGGTGTAGGCCGACTCCCCGCCGTAAAAGATAGCCTCTCGTAGGAACTCGCCCCGGCCCAGTAGTTCCAGATCCTTAACCGGAGCCTTGGCCTGCTCTGCTATTGCGCCGGATATGGATGGAAGGAATGTCTCGTGCAACTCCCTGAGCAAGGCGTCCGTGCGGTTTATATGTTCCTGCACGACGGGAGGCGATGGCATCGTCCAGTCCATCTCGCCTTGTATCATCAGGCCGATGAGCGTCGAGATCTCGGTGCGGATGAGGCGGTCGGGTGAGAACATCCGCAACATGTCCTTCGGGCTCATTTGCCCCGAATAGCGAACAATACTTGTAGATCGCCAAATACCTCCACTTCGTTCCTCATGATGCGAACATGTTCGCGCGCTATGTTGCCCAAAGCAATATCCCCTTAGGCCGATCACCTCTATTCGATTCGAGAACCAAAGGGCGCCATACCCTTTGTCAGTACAGTCTTCGGAAACTCGCCAGAGCCGCACAGCATAAATGAGCCGAAATCCTTGTACCAGTCGCCCTCCGGCGCCCACGGGCCGACGTTCACCCAATCCTGTAACCGGCGAAGATCTTGGAGAGAAATCTCACGCTTCCCTACTCGCGCGAGGATGTGCTCCCAGACAGGGCGCGGAAGACTAGAAAATCGGATCTTCGGCAATGGCGTCTTTCCCGAAGATGGCGCGAATCAGTTCCTTTCCCGTCACATCCTTGCGCTCGGAATCGGCCTCAGCCATAAAACGGCGATAAGCCGCATTGAGATTCTCCCGCGCTGCTACTTCGGCTTCCACTCCGCGCTGCGCGAGCACAACCAGGGCCCGGCTCATCGTAAGATGCTTAGTTCTGGCCACACGCTCGACCTGAACTGCCAGTTCGGCTGGGATGGTGACGCTCTGGCGGATGGACGATGACGTTCGACCACGTGCCCTTGAGGGACGTTTCATGCCCCTAGGATATCAACTGCACCAGCCTGGTGCACGCGACCGCAATCCCGCCCATCGCCCCCAGCAAATCCGCCAGGTGGCGGTTCTCAATAGCGCTGGCATTCAGAAAGTGAAATAGCACGCGTTCGCCGCGATTCACGCGGATCGGCTCGCCGGCGCCGAGCGCCTTGTCGTTGATGGAATAAATATCCGCTGTTACCTCGAGCCCCACCGGCCGCGTATCCAGCACCACCGGTTTCTCCGGTTGCGCCAGCGCGGGATCGAGATCGTCGGTATCCATCAGTTGGTCGGTGAAATAGGGCTCCCAATCGCGCAGCGCCAAATAATGTTCCTGATCGAAATTGCCGGGATTGTGGCACGTCGGTGTTATTGACTACGTTCACGGTGACCGGCACGCCCTCCTTCATGCGCAGCCGCGGCCCCGGCGACGTGCCGTTATACCCTATGGTGCTGACGATGCGATTGGGCGCCAATTCGACCGTGACCGGCGCGATTTCGAGGGTGAAATCGGTCTTGGCCACGTCTTGCGAGACGGCTGGCGCTAGCAATGATTGCTCTTGCTGGCCGAGCAACCGGCCGCTTGCAGCCACTAGGCCGGCAAGCTGGAGAAAGTCGCGTCGTTGCATGCGGAGTGCTTGTCAGGCCCCCATCTTCCCTTCCAACTCTGCCCACCGCGCGTATAATTTCTCCACCTCGGCCTCAGCCGCCTGCAACGCCGCGTATCGCTGCTGTAAGGCGAGTGGATCGGAAACCACTTCGGGCGCGTGCAACGCCGTGCGCGCCGCCTCCAGCGATTGTTCGGCTTCGAGAATCCTATCCTCCATCTGCTTCCATTCGCGCGCTTCGAGATACGCCAGCTTTTTTCGCGCGGGATAGGCCTCCGGCCTGTCCGTGCGGGCATCCGGCTCCGCGCGCGACGGCTTCACCGCGCGCGCCCGCTCCCATTGCGAATAGTCCGCGAAAACCTCCGCGCCGCCGTCGCCGTTAAGGCCCAGCACCACGGTGGACACGCGATCGAGCATGTAGCGGTCGTGCGTCACGAGCACCAGGGCGCCGGGAAAATCCGTCAAGCTTTCTTCCAGCACTTCCAGCGTCGGAATATCCAGATCGTTGGTGGGCTCGTCCAGCAGCAGCAGATCCGCGGGCTGCAGCATCAACCGTGCGATCACGATGCGCGCCCGTTCGCCGCCCGAGAACCGCCCCACCGGCGTATCTAATTGGTCCGGACGGAACAAGAAGCGCTTAGCCCAACCCGCAATGTGCATCGCGCGATCGCGATAGATCACGCTATCGCCGTGCGCCCCCAGTCCCTCCCGCAGCGGCGCCAGGGGATTGAGCTGTTCGCGGCCCTGGTCGAAGTACACTACGCGCAGCCCGTCGGCGCGGTCGACGCGCCCCACATCGGCCTCCATCTCGCCTTTCAGCACGCGCAATAGTGTGGTCTTGCCGCTGCCATTCGGTCCCGCCAGCCCCAGTCTGGCACCAGGCGACAGCGAAAAGCTCAGATCGCGAAACAACTGCCGGCCTCCCAACTGCTTGGAGATGGCCTCGGCGTGGACCAGCCTCTTGGTCTGGCGGCCGGAAGCCGTGAACTCGATGCGCGTAGTGCCCTTCGCGTTGCGCGCCGAAACGTCCGCCAACTCGCCCATCAGCTCATGCGCGGCATCGATGCGCGCCTTTGACTTTCCCGTGCGCGCCTTGGGGCCGCGGCGCAGCCACTCCACTTCGCGGCGCACACGGTTTGCCAGCGCGGCCTGGTGCTCCGATTGCACCTCCAGAAAAGCCTCGCGCTTTTCAAGAAAGTCCGCGTAAGCGCCCTCCGCGCGGAACAGGCCATCCGGATACGCGCGGTTGATCTCCGCCACTTCCGTCGCTGCATTTTCCAGAAAATAGCGGTCGTGGCTCACCACCACTGCGGCGTATGGCGCGCCCTGCAGCAGCTTCTCCAGCCATAGGATGCCTTCCAGGTCCAGATGGTTGGTGGGCTCGTCGAGCAGCAGCACATCGGGATTCCGAATCAGTTCGCGCGCGATCGAAAGCCGCCGCTTCCATCCGCCGGAAAGGGAGTCCACCGCGGCGCTGCCGTCCGCGAAGCCCGCCTTCCCCAAGGTCACGCTGACCGCTGCGGCGCGCTCCGCTTGATCCATCCCATCGCGTCCGTGTGGCGGCAGCGCCCCTTCCAGCACTTGGCCCGCGGTAAGTCCGGCCGCGAACGCCGGCTCCTGCGGCACATAGGCGATGCGCGTCAGCTTGCGCACCGTGCGCGTACCGGTGTCCGGCTCGAGCAAACCAGCCATGATCTTGAGCAGCGTCGACTTGCCCGATCCATTTGGGCCGATCAAACCCAGCCGCTCGCCTTCGGAAATATGGATGGAGATATTGGAAAACAGCGGAGCTGCGCCGAACGACTTGCCGGCGCCCATCACGGAGAGTAGCGGCGCGGGCATCTGTTTCAGGATACCCTAGTAAGGTGCTCCGCCTCTTCTACGCGATCGAGTTCCTGATCGCCCTGATAGCCACGTACACCGTCTGGAGCCAGGTCGGCGGGCAGTATCATCTCGATCTGATGGCGTGGTATTGGAAGCTGTGCCTGGGCGCAGGCATCGCGTTTGCGGCGGTGAAAGCCACGGCGGCTTCCGTAAAAGCCGAGCGCGCATGGAACGCCCGCACGCTGCGATGGATCTCGGTCATTCTGGCGTTGGGGCTGGCCTGCGGCGCGGTGACGTATTACTACCACTTGACCGAGCCACCGCCCGACGACGACGATCAGGAGGATACCACCACGCCTACCGCGCAAACGTCTTTGTAGTACGGGCCGGGTCACCCGTGAGCGCCGGCTCCGTGTCGCTGGCGACGGCGGCGGCATCGCGTTCGCGGCGGCCAAAGCCACGTCCACCGCGGCAAAAGGCTAGCAACGCTTGGTAAGTTAGCCCGCCGCTCTCGATCATTCATCTGCTTCGCGGCCCTTCACGCAAGTGCTGCAAAGCGTCCGCACGAGCGGCGCACATCAACGCGAGATCGATTTGTACGATGTCCCAGAGCTTGTATTTTGGAGGGCGGCCAATCTTGGCCGCAGCCGCCTTTTGGGCGGCCAGAGCCGGCTGAAAAGCCGGCTGCGGGCAGAATTGCCCGCCCTCCAAATCCAAATTATTGAATCGCTTGCGGCTGCTCGATCACATCGACCTTGCAGCCCAGAATGCCCGACAGCCAGGAGCAGGCAACCGCTTATTAGCTGAGTTTGCCCCATGCGGGACAATCTTGCGCTAGAATGCAGAAATCTCAACATAACCGGAGCCTACAGGACACATGCCCAATTTGCTGGCGCGGAAACCGCTGACACTTCTCGTGGAGGAAGCCCGTGCAACAGGCGAGCACAGCCTGAAACGAACGCTGGGAGTCTTCCAGTTGACCGCCCTGGGCGTTGGCGCGGTCATCGGCGCCGGTATCTTCGTGATGGCCGGACTGGGCGCTCACTACGCCGGACCGGCCTTGATGTTGTCCTTTGTCTTATCCGGTCTGGGCTGCGCTTTCGCGGGGCTCTGCTACGCGGAATTCGCGGCCATGATCCCGCTGGCGGGGAGCGCTTATACCTACGCTTACGCGACGCTGGGCGAGATCTTCGCCTGGATCATCGGTTGGGACTTGACCCTCGAATATGCCATGGGAGCGAGCACCGTATCTTCGGGCTGGTCGAACCACTTCATTGAACTTCTCAACATCTTCCATATCAGAATGCCGCTCTGGCTGGCGTACGACCACTGGACGGCCCTACGCACCGCGCAAATGACTATTGCCCGCCAGATGGCGCTGGCTTCCGATGCGTCTCTTGTCCCCGGCACCCAGGCGTTCCTGGAGAAAGTCTCGGCCATCACCGCTGCGGCCTCCCCCGAACTGATCCAACGGGCGCATGATCTGCTGAACGCGCCGCATCTGTTTGGCATGGAGGTCGGCTTCAACCTGCCGGCTTTCTTGATCGCGCTGGCGATCACCGCGATCCTGGCCATCGGCATCCAAGAGAGCGCCCAGTTTAATGCCGTCATCGTCACCATCAAGGTGTCGGTGGTCCTGTTCGTGATCGGCCTCGGCGTCACCTACATCAGCAAGAGCAACTGGGGCTCCGACTGGCACACTTTTGCGCCGTTCGGCGTTTCCGGAATCGGCGCGGGGGCCGCGTATATATTCTTCGCGTACATTGGATTCGACGCTGTTTCGACCACCGCGCAGGAAGCCAAGAACCCGCAACGCGATCTACCCATTGGGATTATCGCTTCCCTTCTAATCTGCACCGTTTTGTATATCGCGGTCGCGGCCGTGCTCACCGGCATGGTGCCCTGGCGCGACGTGAATATCGAAGCGCCCATCGCGCGCGCATTTCTCGATCGCGGGCTGACCGGAGCCTCGCACGTCATTACGCTGGGCGCTTTGGCCGGCCTGACCAGCGTGATGCTGGTGATGCTTCTCGGCCAAACCCGGGTGCTCTATTCCATGGCCAACGACGGATTGCTGCCCAAGCGTTTCTTCGCGGATATCCACCCCAAATTCCGCACGCCTTGGAAGAACACCATTCTGGTGGGATCGCTGGCCGCGGTTGTCGGCAGCCTGACGCCGATCGACGATATCGGCAAGATGGTCAATATTGGCACGCTGTTGGCGTTTGTCATCGTGTGTATCGCGGTGCTGGTGCTGCGGCGCACCGATCCGGACCAGCCGCGCCCTTTCCGCACGCCGTGGATCCCGCTGGTTCCGATTCTGGGCGTCCTATTCAATGGATACATGATGTACAAGCTCGGATGGGTCAACTGGGCCCGACTGATCATATGGCTGGTGATCGGACTGGTCGTGTACTTCTCTTATGGCCGCAAACACAGCCGGGTCCAGGCGGCTCTCAAGTAATGTTGATTGCGCATGGAGCCTGCGCGAGTCTGGCCATCGTGGGTTTCCTGGCTATCACCGGCTTCGATATCGCGACCGGCTTGGAGCATTGGCCATTCGGCAGTTACCCCATGTATTCCACGCTGTACCACGGACAGCTATCTTGGCTGCGGCTCTATGGAGTGACCGACCAAGGTGAGATTCCTCTGCGCGGTGACGGCGATTTTGCGCCCTTCGATCAAGCGCGTTTAATCGTAGCGCTGCAACGTTTGCAAAGCGGGCCCGGAGCGGCGCAAGACATTGACCGCGCGCTACGCAATCTCATGCGGTTGTACGATCGCCGGGAAGCTCTGCGCGGCCTACGCTTGTACTCGGTGGTATGGGCGCTGCGGCCGGGTTTGCAAGGCTCCGAACCACCTGCGGCGCGAACCCTGATCGCCCAAGTAACGGCGCACGAGGACGAGGCCGCCCGATGAGCGCGCCGGCGGCCTGGCGCCGCTACTGGTTCACTCCCGGAACTGCCGCACAACTTGCGTTGGTACGCGTGGTCAGTTACACACTGCTGTTGGCAATCTATCTGCCGCTCGACGACCGTGGGTGGACACAAGTTTCACCCGTGTTCTGGATGCCCATTTCATTGTTCCACATCCTATCCGGCCCTCCGCGCGACGCCACGCTGATTGGCGTTCTGCAAATTCTATGGAAAGCCTCGCTACTTACTTCGGCGATGGGATTTCTCTCACGCCTGAGCATGGTGACTGCGGCAGCGCTCGGTTTCTTTCTCTTAGGATTGCCTAACTGCTTCGGAAAGATCCATCATCTCGACGGATTTCCAGTGTTACTCCTGTGCATCCTAGCGGTGTCGCGGTGCGCCGATGCGCTGTCGGTCGACGGCGCGCTGCGCGGCAGCCGGGTAACGCCTATCGATATTTCATGGGAATACGGGTGGCCCGTACGCCTCGCGCAGACGCTTTTCCTTCTTGTGTTTTTCGCGGCAGGCTGGGCAAAGGTCCGGAACGGCGGGCTGGCCTGGATGACCGCCTCAAATATGCGCTCGATCTGGTTGGGCGAACTTTTCACCCACATCCCGCCCACCCGGCTCGGCAGCTTCGTGGCGCAGTCGAACTGGCTAACCCAATTTGCGGCTGTAGCCACTGTAGGCCTCGAGTTGTCCGCGCTGCCCGCCTTATTCAGCGGGCGCCTCCGTATGGTGGCTCTGGTTGGACTCCTAGGCTTGCAGACATGCATCGCATTGATGCTGGGCGTGTATTTCACGCCGCATCTGGTGGGCTACGCTCTGTTCTTGCCTTGGGATCGCTATTACACAAAGCTCTTCGGATCGCGTATCCTTGTTTGATGGCTGCTGAGTCGTTTGCCGCTGCCCCGGCGGGTCCCCTGACTATAGCCCGGCGTCCCTCGATTCGGCGGCAGCCCGAATTCCCGCTGCTTTCCGTAGTGGTCCCCACCTACAACGAAGCGGCCAACATCGGACCGTTTCTCGAAGCGCTAAGGGCTGGTCTGGATTCGGCAGCCGCCGGCGGCTACGAAGTGATCCTTGTCGACGATGAGAGTCCCGACGGTACCGGCGAGGTTGCCTCCCGGATTTCGGCCGGTTGGCCGGACCTGCGTGTTTTGCGGCGAACGGGAGAGCGCGGCCTAGCTAGCGCCGTCGTGCGGGGTTGGCAGATTGCCCGCGGAGACGTGCTAGCTACCATCAATGCAGATTTTCAACATCCGCCCTCGATTCTTCCGGAAATGTTCCTGAAGATCGAACACGCGGACCTGGTGGTTGCCACACGGTACGCGGCGGACGGTTCTGTCGGGCGATTTCCACTACACCGCCAAATCTTGTCCGCGTCCGCTAGGCGCGTGGGCGCGTTCCTTGTGCCCAAAGTGTTCCGCAGGGTCAGCGACCCGCTCAGTGGATGCTACATGTTTCGCAGGCAAGCGATCGAGGATATCGAGTTGCGTCCCACTGGATTCAAAACCCTGATCGAAATCCTAACGCGAGGGCGTGTGCAGAATATAGCGGAGCACGGGTACACCATGCAACGGCGGCGCAGCGGGCGAAGCAACGTGCGCCTGCGGCACTGGTTCGAGTATCTCGGACAACTACACCGTATCCGCGGCGAGCTGCGACGGCGGGAATTTTGACGCGGAGTCTGAGGATGCGCTGGGCATGGGCCGCCATGGCTCTACTTTTGTGCTTACTGGCGGTGCAGGCTGCCGCGGGGATACTCAATGCCCCATCGTTCGTTTGGAACGAGATCAGACTGGCCCGCTCCGTAGCTCTGCTGCATGGGTTCAGTCTCTATCCGGATAGGAATGCGGCCGGTCCAGTAATCGGCACGCTGCATACTCCGGTGAGCCACTGCCTGTACTTAGCGGCGGCTATGTTTCATAACCCGACGTATGCGCTGCTCGCGGGATCGTTCCTGACCCTGCTGCTCGTGTTTGTACCGCTCGGTTGGGTACTGCTTCGCGCCGCGGAAGGCGCCCGCGATCGTTTGTTTGTGGCTGCCGCCGCTTTCCTGTTCTGCGGATTCCAGATCATGCAAGCGCCCGGCACTTTCCATACGGCTACGATGATACACACAGATGCGGCTGCGCTAGCTTTCGCCACTGTGGCTTGCGGCGTATTTTGCAATCCCCGGAAGCCCATCACAGTGCCGCAGGCATGGCTTTCGGGCGTGGGTTGTGTCCTAGCCGTGGGAAGCAAGCAGACCATGGCGCCCATAGTGCTCGCCGTTGCATTGTTTTTGGGTATCGCTGTTGGCGCCAGGCCGCTGGTCCATTTTGGCAGTGCCTTATTAGTTGGCGGGGCAGTACTGACGACGGCGATCTTGGCTCTAGTTCCGGCGCATGACTTCTTCTTCAATACCGTGACACTCGCGGCGCACCGGCCCCTCAAGTACGGATACATCGGCCTACTCGTGGAGTCCTATCGGGCGGCAAAACAGGATGCTCTACCGGCGCTTTTTCCTATACTGCTTCTGGCAGGGTGTCGGTGGATGGCCGCGGAGCACAAGCCCGCGATGCGTGAATTCGTTCGGGCCAATCGCTGGCTCGCCTTTGCGCTCGCCGCAGCGGCGCTGATTCCGGTAACAGTCAAGGCTGTCGTTACCGTAGGCACGGACGTTAACCATCTGGGAATACTACTCTATCTTCTGTTCGTGGCGGCAGGCCTGGCAATTGAGCAGTGCTTAGCCGATCCGGGTAAGTCCTTCTTGCGCGTGAGTGCATGGATTTTCGCAGCGCTGGGAGTGTTGATAGGTATCGCCCCCGGAGCAGCCCTTGCCCTGCCTTCGCGCCTGCACGACATTCACGGGAATACAGCGGAGACAGCGCTGCATTATGAACTGCAGCACCCCGGTCGTGCATATTTTCCTTGCAACCCAATGGCGGCCCTACTGTCGGAAGGAAAGGCATATCATGTAGACCATGCGGTCTACGATCGCGAGCTTGCCGGTTACTTTCTGACTGCGCAGCAATTCGAAGCGGGCCTTCCCCCCGGCTTCACGGTCGTCGCGATTCCACCGGGAGAGCGGATCGAGTCACGCGTTCTGCGAGATACGTTACAGCGCTTCGCGCTGGTTCCCGACAGCGAATTGCCCGGCTGGACTGTCTATCGGAGGCCGCCGGCGGGCAATTTGTCAAATAGGCGGGTATAGACCGCATTGGTCCAGCCAAAGCCTGCCTGGTTCGACTGGTAGCCGAAGCGAATGCTACTGCTGTCGGTGCCGCGGCGGACCACATCGTACTTCTCCACGATGAAGCCGACCTTGAGATATTCGTCGCGCACCAGAGACAGGAATTCATTCGAAATGCGGTCCGCATCGGCGTTGAACCCGTAGCGCCGCAGGCCTTCGACCGCAATCATCTCCAGCGGCGCCCACCCGAATGGGAGGTCCCATTGATTGCCGCTTTCGAAAGTGCTGGTGGCCAAGCCGCCGGGCCGCTCGAATTTCGTTACGTTCTTCTCCACAGCAGCCGCCTGCTCCTGGGTCGCGATGCCCGCCCAGAGGGGATAGAAGGTTGTCAGGAATGGATACCGCCGCACGCTCTTATGCGTGAAGTTGTAGTCGTAGTAAAGGCCATCGTGCGTGTCCCACATCAGGCGGTTGACGGCGGCGGCGCGGTCGGCGGCGCGTTTTCTCCAAGCCGCCGCTTCGGTATCTCCAACGATTGTTAGAATTTCGGCCGTCTGTTGCTCCATCAGGTACAGCAGCGAGTTGAGGCATACGGGATCGTAATGGATAATGTCCACGCTGAACGGGCCGAATCGATTCGATGGGTCAAAGCCGGATTCGCGCATGGAGCGGTCGCCTTTATAGAACAGATCGGTAAGTACGTCTCTCTTCGGGTCGAAGAATTCGCCTACGTCGTAGTCGGCGACTGTGTGCGTTCGGTAATACTCTTTGACGCGGTCGTAGTGAGTCAGACCCTGTTCGTCCCGCTCGGCGGAGACCGACTCGGGCGCCGGACCGTCACCCAGGTCGTAGTAGCGCGACAAGCCGGTAGCGGGCGTCAAGTGGGGCTCGCTGGTCCAGAAACGGTAATAGGATTCAAGTGCCGGCACCGCATCCGCCAGCCACTTACGATCCTTGGTTCGCTGATAGACGCCCAGTAACATCTGGGTCAGGAATGGCGGCTGCGAACGCGTAAGATAGTAAGTTCGGTTCGCATTCAGTATCTTTCCGTAATTGCGGATCTCGTACAGGAAATTGTCCGCCATGTCCTGGGCCAGCGCGGTCTCATTATCGCGCAGCAGGCCGAGTTGAATGAAATAGCTGTCCCATCCGTACATTTCGTTGAAGCGGCCGCCGGGCACGACGTAGGGCCGGGGCAAATACAGCAGGCCTTGCTCCTTAATGTCGGGCAGGCTCCCCGCGGGACCCGACGGCAAGGAGCGGATCTCAATCTTCTCGAAATCGCCCGGCGCCATTTCACGGCGCAACCGGCCTTCAATCGAGCGGGTGTCCTGATTGGCGGGAACATAGACGGGCCAGCGGCCATTGGGCAACGGTTTGAACTTCGGATCTACGGCGGCGGAGGCCAGATTGCGGTTGGACCGGGTCAGCACACCCCACATCTTGCGGATGTAATCCTGAATGGGCGCGACCTGTTTGCCGGGGGCTGTTTGGGCGGCGAGGGCCGCCACAAGCAGGACCGCGAACAAGGCGGGACGGAAATAGCGTGTGCGTTGGCGCAAGAAACAGTATATTACTTTAAGCCATGTACATCGGAACGATTCTTGCTTTCTTCGCCGCGCTGTCGGCCGCGCCACCTGTTGTCACGGTACGCGCCGAGCGTTTAAGCGACCGGCCTGTGCTGAAACCCGCCCCTCCGCCATGGATGGAAGCCGGCGCATTCAACCCAGCCGCGATCGTGCGAGACGGGAAGACGGTGCTCCTATTCCGCGCGCGCGACGCGCGCGGCACATCGCGTATTGGATACGCGGAATCCGTCGATGGCCTGCACTTCAAGATCGATCCCCGGCCGGTGCTGGAGCCTGCCGCGCCATACGAACGCGGTGGCGGAGTGGAGGATCCGCGGGTGCTGCGCATCGGTACGATTTATTACATGACCTACACCGGCTACAACCGGCACGACGCGCAACTGTGCCTGGCGACCTCGGCGGATCTACGGCATTGGCGGCGGCACGGCGTGATTCTTCCCGCGTACCGCGGCGCATGGATCACGGGATGGACCAAGTCGGGAGCCATTGTACCGGAGCGCATCGACGGTAGATGGTGGATGTACTATTTGGGTACGCGACGCGACCCGGACGGGAAAGATCGAGATTATATGGGACTGGCCAGTTCGGACGACTTGCTGCACTGGTCCGATGCCACGAAGCAGCCGGTGCTCGAGCGTAAGCCGGGCGGGTTCGACGAGCGCGTGATGGAGCCTGGGCCGCCGCCCCTGATGACTACCGCGGGCATCTTGCTGCTATACAATGGCGCCAACGATAAGCTGATCTATGGTCCTGGCTGGATCTTGTTCGACAAAGCCGACCCGCGGCGGGTGCTGGCGCGCTCCGAAGGGCCGTTTATACAGCCGACCCTGGTATGGGAGCGCGTGGGAACCGTGCCGAACGTGATTTTCCTGGAAGGCGCCGCGGCGCGATCCGGCGACCCACTCGATTTGACCGGATACTATGGCGCCGCCGACCGCTATACCGGGGCGATGCGCATTCGCATCAGCGTGCGCTAGAGTGGGCAGCACTAATTGGCGTCCGTACCGCGTGAGTGGACATGCAGGCTGAGCAGGTCCGCCTGCACCGGCTGGCGTGGTTACGCCATGACGTTGGGTGCTATGGCGTCAATTGGAAGCTAGCTGTCCTGGGCCAGCCGCTGAAGGAGCGTAAGCTCATCACACACTTCGATGCCGCGTGCCGTGCAGTAGGAAAGGATGGTCTGATCGTAGAAATCACCGTCTTGCGTGCGTAAAATATCCGCTTCGCCCCGCTCAGCGGTCTGTAGAACGACCAAGTCATTTGGATCACGCAGCGGTGCGCGATATTGCGGGTCCAAGGCCACGACGTGCGACACGCTTTGTAGAAACTGCGTGTAGTCGAGAAGGTCTGCCTCCGTGAGGCCGTACAGTGTTCGAAATCTAGGATACCGAAGCACCTTCGTCACTTCGGCGAGCAGTTCATTCGAGGTTATTAGATGATGGCCGCGTATTCGCGTCGAGGACTACCCTCAATGGATAGACCTGTAGTTGGGCCGTGTGGAGCGCAACGCCTCGTTAATGATCTCCTCTTCTTCCACCTCGCTAACTGGCTTCCGTTGCGCATCGACTTTGGCGAAGTAGCGCCGAAGTCTTTCAAGTGCTTCTTTGCGCTCCTCCGGCGACAGCCGAGAGGGGATAATGGACGAAGGCCGGATACCTTTGATGCTGACGGACTCCTCTTCCGCGACTTGACGGCCAAGGAGGTTCTCAACGGCTTGACGCTGTTCGGGCGAGAGATCTTTCACGTGGTGGAGCATTCCAATTTCCTTACTGATATTGTCTCACCTCGACATTGTCGACTGAAACGGGCCGCGTCAAGTCGCGGGGTTATGCGGACAGAGCCGAATTCGGCGCTCGACATTCGCGCCCGAGCGGCTGGCGGTCTCCATCTACTTTTGCATCGGTCTTCTGCTCCAAAACCGCTCCATTAACGGGCACCCTGAAAGCAGGGCGCTTATCATCGCCCTGGATTGAAAATAAACGACATAGGGTATATGGCGTCAATGGAAATTGGAGGCGATTCGGTCCGGCTAATTTCGTGGCGGATGCCAGTTTGACGGTCCCAGCCCAAAAGGAATTCCGCCTTAAGTTAGCGCTTGGGGTCTGCCCACTAACTCGGGCCGTCCGTTCCCCGCGGGTGCACGTGCAAACTCAACAAGTCCGCTTGCACCGGGACGCCGCCGCTCACCTTCACGCGGATCAAGGCTTCAAACGGTGGAACCTGCCGGCGTGCCGCTGGGCCTAGCCGCGAGATCAATTCGTCCAGTCGGGGCCCGCGGCAGACAAATTCGACGGCAGCCTGCGTGCCGAAAGTCGTTATCCCGGCCAGGATCAGCACGCGGCGGCTGGCATTGAGACCGGAGGTGAGGGCTATTAGCGCATAATCCTCCGTGATTTGTCCTTCGGATGCGAGATACGCGGCCTGTTCGGAAGCGGCGGGATGCAGATTAGAAATCATCAGGTCTCCCTTGCGGGGGGCGGTCGGTTTGCGGGCGAAGACGAAATCCTGGGTGCCGGGCAGTTCCCGCAAAGACAGATTCTCGGATGGCGAGCCGATGAAGATCAGATTGCTGGTCTTGGCATCGTCCCAAGTCAACAGACGCCCCCGTTTGATATGAATCTCGTGTTTCAGGCTGGCAAACACCTGGTCCAGATCGTGCACCGCCATTACTTCTCCCACACCCGTGTAGTGATCCCGAATCGCTTTGCCGGAGTCCAGCGTAGGATTGAAGTAACGGAGGCCGGTTTCCGGGCGGCCGACGAACTCCGCGTTGCTGTACACCACCAAAGGCGCGTCCGGACCGCTGGCAAAAGCACTCCAAAACGTCTTCAGTGCGGGCGCAAGTTGCTCGGCCCTGGCGGCGGGCGACGGAGCCATCAAGCGGGTGGCCGCGATCGCCGCCGCCAGCGCGACGACCACTCCGATGGCAATCGACGCCAGGAACCATGAGAGAGGATACGACCGCTGCGTGGGAGGCGGCTTGGGCGCGATCGCGGGCGCCGCCGGCGGTGTCTCCACCGGCGGCCGCATATGATACGTAAGCGAATATGCCCCCTTGGGGATCTCGATGACCAGGCGATCCGGCGCGCCCTCTCCCGCATAATATTCGGCCAGTTTCGAGCGCAGCCGGCCGGTCTGTACGCGCACAGTAGAATCCACGCGGGAATCGAAGTCGGCGGGACGGCCGAACACTTCCGTGGCGATCTGGTATTCCTTCAAAGACGTACCCGGCGAATCCAGCGAATGCTCGCCCAAGTACTTGAGGAGTTTACAAAGCGATTCCGATCCGTGGAGGATAGTGCTGCGGTTCAGCTTCTCGATTTGCGAGTGCAGCGCTTCTCGTTCGACGGTAGTGGCCCCGGTATCCCTCATTTAACGCGAGATTAACAACACCGCTAAGTCTATGCAAAACGGGAAGCGGAGTCAAGTAACAATGCACGGCGCCAGACACGCGGCAGCGGACGCAGGTTCTCGGAAACCAGATCCCCATCGTCCAGTATAATGGAGCCACGTGCGATTTTTGGCTGCGCTTGTGTGGCTATCCGCGGTGTGTTGCGCCGCCGATCCGGTGCATGATCTGGAGGAACGGGGCGCCGCGCTGAAGGCAAAGGGCGACGCTGTCGCCGCGCTTGATGTTTATCGGCAGGCGGCGGGTCTGGATCCGAAATCGGCGCACCTGCAAGACGAGGTGGGGTTCTTGCTGGCGGTCCTGAACCGCCGCGAGGAAGCCATACAAAACTTTCAGCAGGCCCTCGCTCTGGACCCGAAGTTTGCCCCGGCGCAGTATCATTTGGGCGTCGTCTATTGGCTGGAGAAGAATCCCGGCCTCAGCATCCCGCATCTCCAGAGCGCGGCCGCGCTGGAGCCGGGCAACTTCGAATACCAGTACAAGCTGGGGGAAGCCCTGAAATCGCAAGGCGAATATGCGGATGCGCTGCCGCACCTGAAAGCCGCCGTAACGGCGGATGACAAGCGCCCGGAAGCGTGGAACGCGCTGGGCATGGCCTTGCAGAACACGGACGACCTCGGTGGGGCCGTGGACGCCTACCGGCACGCGGTGGACTTAAACCCCAACGACCAGGACGCGCGCAACAACCTCGGAACCACGCTGGTGAAGACGCGCCGCGCGGACGAAGGCATCGCGCAGTTCCGGAAGATCCTGGATGCGGACCCATCCTACAACATGGCGCGCGTCAATTTGGGATTTGCGTGCATTCAGAAAGGCGACCTCGATGGCGCGGTGGAAGTGTTGCGGGAAGCCATTCGGAGGGAACCGGACCTGGCGGGTGCGCACTACGATCTGGGCATCGCGCTGAAGAACAAAGACGACATCGACGCGGCTAAGGCGGAGTTGCAGCGGGCTCTTGAACTCGACCCGAGCTTGGCCGAGGCCCACTATACGCTGGGCATTGCGTTTTGGCAGACGGGCGCCTTCGACGATGCGGCTAAAGAGATGCGAGCAGCCATTGGCTTGCGTCCCGATTATGGCCAGGCCTACTTCATGCTGGGTACGGCGCTGAAGCAGAAGGGAGATCGCGCCGGCGCCGAGGCCGCGTTGCGCGAGGCAATCCGGTTGGATCCCGGCGACCCCGGACCATACAATACGCTGGGCCAATTGTTGCGGCAGAAGGGAGACTTGGAGGGCAGCAAAGCGGCTTTTGCCAAGGGCGAGCATGTCAAGCAGACGAAAGAGGCCGAACTTGGCAGGATGCTGCAGAGAAAAGAGGGGGCGGTACAGTAGGAGCCGGGAGAACGCCGAATGCGGCACATTTTGGCAATTATCTCAGCGATCCCACTGCTGGTTCCGGATGCGCGGGCACAGTCGCCGAACCCAGGCATGAGCACGCAGGCTACGCGCGCGATGATTGCCGTTAGTGAGATGGGCCGGTCGACCGTCGGCGCTGAAGGATCGTCACGATCGCTGAAGTTCGAAGAAGGCGACGACCCGACTGTGGTGGCACATCCCGTTCCTCCGCACGAGCCTTTACGCGCGGCGCGCAAGGTCGCGGAGGCGGCCGAGCATCTGGCCAAGAAGAACGAACACCAGGAGGCCATCGCGAAGTACAGGGAGGCCGTGGCTCTCGATCCCCTATACTTCGAAGCTTGGAACAACCTGGCACTGGAGTTGCAAGACGCCGGCACGCCCAATGAAGCCGAGCAAGTGTTCCGGCGGCTGATGCAGTCGAACCCGGAGCACGTGCTAGTGTTTACGAATCTGGTCTCGTTGCTCAGCGGCCAGAAACGGTACGTGGAGGCGGAAACCGTCGCGCGCCAGGCGATGAAGCTTCATGGTTACTCGTTCAAGGCCAATTACGTGTTGGGGTCCCTGCTCATCAGCCAGGGCAAATGGAGCGATGAAGCCAACACCAAACTGCAATACGCTCAGTTGAGGTATCCGGAGGCTAAGTCGTTGTTGGAACATTGGCCGGATACATCGGCGCCCAACTAGATTGGGCGCTTTGCATCTATTCATAGCGCAAAGCCGTCGCGGGATCGATGGAGGAAGCCCGGTGCGCGGGCAGCACGCAGGCGATCGTGGCGGCAGCCATCAAGAGGAGCGCTACCGCAACCACAACCGCGGTATCCATGGAGCTGCCTTCCGCCCAGCGTGACAGCACGCTTCTTAGCGCCATGCTCAGTGCGACGCCGCAGACGAGGCCGCCCCCCACGCTGAGCGAGGTGGACGCGAACACGAGTCGCAGCACGTGCGTCCGGCCGGCGCCCAAAGCCATGCGGATGCCGAATTCGTTAGTGCGCTGGGCGACGATATAGGACACCACGCTATAAAGTCCCAACACGGAAAGCAGCAGAGCTAGAATAGCGAAGCCGCTGAATAGTGTGGCGACCAAGCGCTCCTGCGCCCACTCCGGTTGTCTTTCGATCCATTGTTCCAGGTTGCGTACGTTGCCGATTACCTGCTGGTCGGGGTTGACGGCATGTACCTGCGCACGCACAGCCTGCAATACGGTGAGCGGCTCAACGCGCGTGCGCACCAGGATCTGAGTGAACATCGGCATCATCATGGTATAGGGCACGTAGACCGCCGGCTTCACTGTTTCCCGCAAGCCATCGTCGCGGGCATCCGCGACAACGCCGACGATCTGCAGCCAGCCGTCGCTATTGGGCGCGGCCGAAGAATAAGGCGGCTCGCCCTTGAGCTGGGGAACGCGAATCTGCTGTCCGATGGCTTCGCCAAGCGGCCAATACTGGTGCGCCAAGGTCTGGTTGACGAGCGCCAGCCGCGCGCCGCGCATGGTCTCCGCGGCGTCGAACATTCTGCCCTGGAGCAGGGGAATGTGGAGCACCGTGAAATATTCGGGGCTGACGAAGTTGGTGCGCAACTCGCGCTCTTCCGGCACCGGTTTGCCCAGAATTTCGAAGTGCGTGTTCCAGCCGTTGCTGGGCGGCGTCGCGTTGGTGGAGATGCCGGCGGAAATCACCTCGGGCATGGCCGCTATCCGCTGGCGGAGCTGCTCGAAGAACTGCGACCGCGCTTCCCAGGTCATGTAGGTGTTGTCGTGTACCGGAATGCCGACGGACATGGTGTTGTGCGGATCGTAGCCAAGATTGGTATGCATCAGGCGGATGAATCCGCGAACGGCGCCGCCCGCGCTCGCCAGCAGCAGCAGGGTCAGCGCTACCTGAGCGGCCACCAGGATGCCATGGGCGCGCTTGCCGCGCACGCCTGCCGTCATTCTCCGCGTACTGGCTTGCATAACGCTGGCCAATTCGGGACGCGAGAGATGCAGGGCGGGCGAGAGGCCGAAGAGTATGCCGGTAGCCAGCGCCAGGGCCACGCTGAATATCAGCACGGGTATATTGATGCTAATGGCGGCTTCGTGGGGAAAGGAATTTTCAGGCAGCCATTTCACGATGAGTTGTACGCCTTCATATGCCAACGCGGCGCCCAGCACCGCGCCGGCTACGGACAACTGCAAGGATTCGGTTAGCAATTGGCGCAGGATGCGGCCGCGGCCGGCGCCCATGGCGGCGCGCACAGCCAATTCGTGCCTCCGGGCAGTGCCGCGAGCCAGCAGCAGAATGGAGACGTTCGCGCAGCCGATGACTAGCAGCAACCCGACCGCTCCAAAGAGCAGGAACAGCGTGGCGCCGAGCCGCTCCACGAATTGATCGTTCAGACCTTGCAATGCGACGTGAAACGTAGGCGGAAAGTGCGCAGGTGTATCCTTGGCGAACTGCTGGATCAAGGACTGCAGCTCGGAATTGGCTGCAGCGCGGCTGACGCCGGGTTTGAGCCGCAGATATGCGCCATACTGCATGGCCGGGTCTTCGGTCAACTTGAGCGGCAGGTAGACGTCCCCATCGCCCCAGGTAAAGCGCGGCGGCATCACGCCCACGATGGTGTAGCTCTTGTGGACCAGCCGGAGTGTGCGCCCGATCGCATCCGGGCTGGCGCCATAATGCCGCTCCCAAAACTTATGGCTGAGCACAACCACGGGCTGCGGGTCCTGGCCGAAGGGCGCATCCGAGGGAATCAGGCCGCGGCCGATCAACGCCGGCACTCCGAAGTGCGTGGTCGCATTAGGCGTCAGGTAATCCCCGGCCACATCTTCGGGAAGACCTTCATCGGTGGCGGTCAGATTCCATTGATTCTCGCCCACTACGCTTTCGATCGAATGTGCTTGCCGGACAAGCCGAATCTGCGCTCCGGTCAATCCCGGCCAGTGCTTGTTGCCGGCCTTGTCCTTGAGCACCAGGTGCACCATGCGATCCGGGTCCTTATACGGATACGGATTCATCAGGACGCCGTATACTACGCTGAAGACGGCAGTGGTGGCGCCGATGCCGAGCGCCAGCGAAAGGATGGCGGTGAGGGCGAATCCGGGACTTCTTCGCAACTGGCGAAACGCGAAGATAGAGTCCTGGAACAACATGCGCATGGGTAACCCTCGACTATGAGACGGCTGGGGGCTCGGGAAGTTAGTTAACTGGCGGGACAGGCCAGGAGGCCTGTCCTACTTCAGATCTTCCCAGCGGCGGAGCAGTTTCTTGCCTTCCTCGGCATGGCCGGACTGAATGAGAGTGCGGCCCAGCAGATAATGTGCCGAGGCATTCTTGGGGTCCATCTGCAGGGCGCGGCGCAACATGCGTTCGGCCTCGGGCAAATCCCCCGTCTTGAGATATGTCTTGCCCAGCAGGATGTATGGCCCACTATAGGTGGGGTCCAGCCACACGGCGCGCTGCAGATAGGGAACGGCTTGTTCCCAATCCTCGCGGCGGGTATAGGCGTCGCCCAACCGGTAGTATGCCATGGCAAAGCCCGGATTGAGCGCGATTTCTTGGCCAAGTTGGTCAACGGCGCGATCGAGTTGGGCGCGGTAGATGGCGATTTCGCCGAGCATGAAATGCGCCTCGGGAAGCTTGGGTTCGCGCGCTACGGCTGCGTCCAGTTCGGCTTCGGCATCGTCTTCGAGCTCCAGCCGCATCAGCATATGCGCGGTGAACAAGCGGGCCGCGACAGAACCGGCCGGTACGCCGTACAGATCGGCGAAAGCGGTGCGGCCTTTGGCAACCTGGTGCGTTTGCAGATAGCTGTTGCCCAACATGAAGAAAAGATCGTTGCTCCGGACGCCGGCGGCGCGGGCTTTTTCGAGCCAGGGAATGGCCGCTTGTATGTGTCCCGCGAGGTACTCGCGGCCGCCTATCGACACCGCTTCCTGACGGTCGCGGCTGGGTGGATCGCGGCTCGGGGGCGCTTGCGCCTGATCCAGCAGTTGCCGAATTGCCTGGTCTTGCGGGTCCATTTGGAGCGCATGGCGCAGCGCGCCGGCCGCGTCGTCCAGGTTGCCGCGCTTAAGGTATGCTTTACCGATCAGCGCGTAGGGCCCGCTGTGGTTGGGGTTCAACCATATCGCGCGCTGCAAGGCCGAGACCGCGTCATCCCATGCACTACGATTCTCGTATGCTGCGCCCAGCTGGTAATAGGCCATGAAGAAGCCGGGATTCGACGCGATTTCTTTGTCGAATTCGGCAACCGCTTGGCCATCGTCACCATGAGACAGCGCGGCTTCGCCCAGAATGAAGTGGGCCTGCGGCATATGCGGATCGATTTCGAGCGCGCGGCCGGCTTCGGTTACCGCGCCAGTCAGTTTCGCGCGCAGCATCATCCCGGCGGTCAGGAGGCGCGCCGCCGCGGAATCGGGCGCAACTTGAAACAGCGCCGCGAATGCCCGTACGGCCTTCTCATCCTGATGCGTTAAGAGGCAGGCATTGCCCAGCATGAACTGAGACACCAGGGCTTGCGGACCGCCCGCCGCGGCTGTTTCAAAAAATGGGATGGCGTCCGCGTAGCGGTGCTCGGTGTACGCCTGCACGCCCGACTGGTAAGCTCCAGCCTGCAGGAACAGGAGCAGCAGCGGCGTCATCCTTAACGCTCCAACTGCGCCAATCGCGCGCGGGCAGCCTGCAGATTGTGCCTGGCCGTTTCCAGGCTGGGATCGAGGCGCACGGCGGCTTCGAATTCGGGTACGGCCTCCCGGATACGGCCGAGGCGCGCCAGCACCGTACCGAGGTCGCTATGCAGCACGGCATCGTCCTGCCTGAAATCCAACGATTCGCGCAAGTGGGCGGCGGCCTCTTCGAGGCTGCCCTGGCGGGTCCGCTCGTCACCCCAAAGCCGCAGCACTTCGCCCAGATGCTGCCGCGCACCCGGGTCACCAGGATTGTCCGCCAGCACTTGGCGGAACTCGGCTGCCGCCTGTTCCCAGCGCTGCTCGACGGCGAGCGCGTTGCCCAGGTTATAGCGCGCGTTCGTATATTGCGCATTCGCCCGCAGCGCGCGTTCGAAGAAGCCGGCAGCTTCATCCACATTTCCGGAGGAAAGCAGTGCCGCGCCGAGCGTGTTCAGCGCCACGGGATGGTCCGGCCGCGCTGCGACCGCGCCGCGCAAGTATGGGACCGCATCCGCATTGGCGCCGCGTGCGAGCATGAGGGCGCCCAGGTTGAACTGCGACGTAAAGTCTCCCGGATATTTTTCCAGGCGATGGTGCATGATGGCTTCCTGAAGATCCATACGGCGGTCGTCGACGCCGCGCGGCAGAACCTGCAGCCACAGGTGCGCCATTTCGTCGGTGGCTTGGTTTCCGCCGCGTACGCGCCGCGGAGGTTGATTCGGATTGCGTGGATTCGCGGCCGAATTATCGTAATGATAGCGCATGGACACCACGCTTCCCTTGGGCAGGAAGACGGGCTCCTTGCAGCGGTAGACGGACTGCCAGTTGGGGTCCCAATCCGGAATGCGGATCAGCCATTGGCGGCCTCCGCCCGGCAAGGTCGCATAACCTTCCAACAGGTGGCCCAAGTAATGCGCGTGCGGATAGATAGCGAGTACATCCATATCCATGGGCGCCACAAAGTCGTCGCTTACCGGGAAGTCCGCATCGCCGGGGGGGATATCCAGCGCGCCATCGTGCTCAAGCTGCAAGAGCATGGAATACTTCGTGGCGGGTTCAGCCGTGAAGTACAGCCCGATGGAAGGCTGCACCAGTTCCGGCTTTCCGGTCGGCTGCATGTGGACGTTCAAGACCAGATCGGTTCCGGGATCTGCGCGCCAAGCCATGCCGGCTGGCTCGACCCAGGGAGTCCCGCCCGGTTTCCAGAACAGAAAGTGGCTGTCGGGATCGAAGGTATCCGATTCGATGTTCAGGTCCATGCCGGGGAAACCGGCGCCGGGGGTTTGCTCCTGCATGCGCGCGGAGCGACTGCGATCGATGAGGACGTTGGCGTGGTGTACGGCGCGGATATTGCCGGGGCGGATCTCGATGGCTTTCACCCAGCGGGTGGCCGGCGGCTCGCCACTGGCAGCGCATGGCGCTGCCCCACATCCACCCATCAGGGGCAACACGAAATTCCAGTATTGATCCGGGCCGCCAGCGGGCAGACGATAAGGCGCGGCGGCCGCGATTACCAGGTCCGGCTCGCCAAGCTGCCAGCCGGGAACGAACTTCGGCGGCGGGGGCGCGTCAGCGGGCGAACCGGCCTGGGCGCCTTGCCGCACCCACTTCTCGATGGTCCGGATCTGCTCGTCGGTGAGCCGGCGCTCGTCCTGAAAATTTCCGTAGCCTGCCTCGGGCAGCCAAGGCGGCATGTAGCGGCGTTTGATTACCGAGACGATCTGCGGGCCACGCTTTCGCACGTCCGAGTAGGTCAGCAATGGGAACGGGCCCGGTTCTCCCGGACGATGGCACGGCGCGCAAGACTGGTAAACGATGGGCGCGATTTGCCTGTAGAAGGTAATAGGCTCGGCCTGTGCGGCGCATGCGGCCCACGCCAGCACGGCTAACAGCCGGTGCATGGAAGCATTATCCCAGAATGAAGCAGTCTGCTCGTGGGTTTGGATAGAATTGTGGGCGTGAAGGCAAAAACAGCCGTGACCGTGATCTACATATGGCTGGCGATTTCGCGGCTCGGCGGCGCCGACGGAAGCGGCTATGTGGGGCGCGACGCATGCGCCGGTTGCCACAAGACCATTACACTGACGCATCTGCGCACAAACATGGCGCGGACGTGGCAGGGCGTTGCGGTCAACCCGCAACTTCCGGCGAGCTACTTTCAGACGCACGCGGAGGGACCGGCCCCCGAGATCGAGTACGCGCTGAAGAGGATCGGCCAGGATCTGGAATATCGAGTGCAAATGACCGGGCAGCCGGCGCTCGATTTTCCGGTGGAAAGCATGGTGGGCGGCACACGCCACGGGATCAGTTTTCTGTTCCGCGTTCCGGCACTGGATGGCTTGCCTATGCCGCGGGCGCGTCTGCTCGAAGCCCGCTACTTCCACTATGCGGAGGGCAACCATCTGGCGCTCTCGCTCGGGTTTCCCGAAGAGAAGCCCACGACTTATGAAACGGCTTTGGGCCGCGTGTTGACGCCGTATTTGGAAGTGAGGTGCCTCGGTTGCCACGGCGCACCGCGCACTCACGGAACGCGCGTCGAGACCGGCGTCGCTTGCGAGAATTGTCACGGTCCGGGCCAATCGCATTTAACCGCGGTAAGCGGCCACGCGCGAGACCTCCGCATATTGAACCCGGGCAAGCTGCCCGTTGCCGAGCGGATGCGGCCATGCACGCAATGTCATGCGGGATCCAGCGTCGTCGAAGACCCGATGCCCGACGACACGCTCATTTCCGATCAAGTGACGGCGCTGAAAAACAGCGAGTGCTGGCGCCAGAGCGGCGGTGAGATCACGTGTACAAACTGTCATAACCCGCACCAGGACGCGCCGCGTACGGTCCTGGTAGCGAGGGCCGAGAAGACCTGTTTGGGATGCCATAGCACGGCGGTACCGAAACACGCGGGTTTGTGCCCCGTGAATCGGACCACAGGCTGCGCCGGATGCCATATGGCCAGCGAGACTCGAGGCGCGTTTGTGATCGCGGAACATTGGATTCGCGTGCAGCCCGAGCAAGAGACCGAAGTGCGGGCGCATAACCCGGCATGGCGAACCACTATTACTCCGAAGCATCTGTACCTCCGCAAAATCGTTTTGGATGACCGGGGAAAAGCGGCGGCAATCCGGCAGCAGATCCTATCCGGAGAATCTTTTTTCGAGCTGGCGCGGGCCAATTCGATCGAACATGGAACCATCAATGGCGGCTATCTGGGGGATCTCGAGGCCAGCCATCTCGATCCGGTTTGGTCCGCGGCAGCGCTGAAGCTGCAGCCCGGAGAGATCTCGGATATCGTCGAAGCGAACGGCAAGTACATCCTGCTGCAGCGCATGCCGCGGAATTTCCGAGAAGATGCCGAAGCGGTATTTAACAAGGCGATGGATCTACGGAAGCAAGGCAAGCAGCAGGAATCCATGAACGAGATGCTCGAGGCGCTGAAGATTTACCCGCATCTGCTGCGCGCGATGACATGGCTGGGCGCGGCTTATGGGCAAAGCGGCAATCCGGCCGTCAGCGCCGGGATTTTGACCATTGCAACGCAACTCTATCCGCGGGACGCGGGCGCCCACTTCAACCTGGCACTGGCCTATGGCGCGACGGGCAACACCGAGGAGATTCCCGAATACCGGCGCACACTCGACATCGATCCAGACTATGTTTTGGCCTATCTGAATTGGGGCGCAGCGCTGTATGAGAAAGGCCGGTACGAGGAGGCTATTAAGATCTATCGCGAGGGGATCGACGTAAACCCTCTGTTCGCCTCTCTGCACTACAGCCTGGGGCTGGCATTGCAACAGGATAATAAGACGGCCGAGGCGGAGGCGGAAGTGGCGCTGGCCAAGAAGATCGACCCAAACGTAGGCAAGTAATTTTGGGGCGGCGGCAGGATTGGCCGAGCCGCGCAGTCACTGCGTTAATCGCAGTTGGATATTCTGTGGCATGAAGCGGAGATATTCCCGCAGCGCGTCGCGGCCTTCCGCTTCGTGGCCCGCTTTCTTATACAACTGGGCCAGTTCCAGGTAAGCATCCGGCCGGGACGGATCGAGTCCGATACTGCGCCTCAGCTCCCTAACGGCATCCTCGATTTTGCCGGCTCGTTCGAACGCCGTACCCAGGCAGTATACGTATCGCGCGTTTGAAGGCTCTTGCGCCGCAGCGCGCGTGTACATCCGAATCGCCAGATCGGTATGGCCTTCGGCTAGCAGCACGGATGCGAGGTCGGCTTCGACAGTTGGATCCAGCCGTTGCGCCGGCGGTAATTGGGAAAGAATCTGGTAGGCCTGGTAAAGATCCGGCCCGGCGCGTGCGTTGGCGGCCAGATCGAAATAGGCCAGGCCAAGATCGCGGCGGACCAGCGCGGGGTCCGGTTCGCGCCAGGCTTTCGGCTCTGGCGGCTCAGGATCGGCGTCGCCGCTGTTGGCCGGCTGGGTGCGCGGAGTGCGTGGAATGCTATGATCCGTGATGGCGGAATGGGCCACATTGGTCGGCCGAATCCGGGCCATGTGACAGCTCACGCATTCGCTAGCCGGTTGATGGCGCCCTGCGGCGAATAGGCTGGCATGGCAGGAGAGGCACGCCTGCCGGACGGTCTGCGCGCGATTCTGTTCGTTCGAGTGAGGGTTGTGGCAAGTGCCGCACCACAGGCGCCCGCCGCTTTGACGGGTGCACTGGCTCTGGGCCAGCAGTTCGCTCTGACTGACCGCCCGCAGCGTGCCGCGCGCGCCGGCCCTCAGGTAGGTGACAAAAACGCTCTCGGCCGCCTGGCCCACTTGGAAGTCCCACCAATCGCGGCCGGGATTCAGTATCCGGACGACCCCCTCAAGATGGCATTGCTCACACACGCTGTCGCGTT
>JBEKTJ010000054.1:0-34711 GCA_049516155.1 Bryobacteraceae bacterium | reverse complement strand
GCGATCGCGCCATTATTTCCCGGGCTCACTCCCGCCGTCGCGCAGGCAAATAGCGGCGTGTACCATTACACGTATGGCGTGGACCCGCGCCGCGTGTGGTACATCCAGGTCGGCACCCAAAGCTTCGTTGCGCAGACCTTGATCGAGGCGGAGTACTCGCACGGCATTGGCTATCCAGGATCGTTCCAGCTTCAAAATGGAGCGTTGACCTGGGTGGCCGGAACACCGGTCACACAGCCCCCGGCGGCCCAGGCGTCCGTGGCAACACCCATCCGACAGCTCTTGCCCAACGAGGAAATCCTACCGGTGACCGGGCCGTTTCCCGGCGACGCTCCCAACTGGATGGTCGAACGGACGGATCTGCCGCAGGCCACTGTGCCCGAGACGGACGCACAACAGTTCGCCGATTTGAAAGCCATGCTGACGGCCATCCAGGCAACCCTGAACATTCTCGCCGCGAAATAGCAAGCAGTCAACAAATGCACCCATCGCACATCTCTCCTCACGTCCAGCCCATCGCGGAGCCGCTGCACGTCATCACCGCGGTATTCAACCCGGATCGATTCCGCACCCGGTACATGCACTACCGGACCTTCGAAGATCACATGCATGCGTCCGGCGTAGTGCTGCACACCGTCGAGCTTGCCTTTGGCGACAGGGCTTTCGAGGTAACCGACGGCGCAAATCCTCTCCACATACAGCTCCGCACGCGCCACGAGATGTGGTACAAAGAGAACCTGCAGAACATCGCCGTCCGCCGTCTGCCGCTCGACTGCAACTACTTCGCGTTCATCGACGCCGACTTCCACATGACCCGTCCGGATTGGGCGTATGAGACGCTGCACCTGATGCAGCGTTATCCGGCGGTCCAACTGTTTTCGTCCTATTCGACGCTGCGTTCCGATTTTCGCCACGAGAACGCCATGCCCAGCTTCATGCGCGCGTGGCACGATGGCAAGCGTCCGCCCGCGGACGGGGCGGGATGGCTAGGCGCTACGGGGGGGGCCTGGGCGCTTACGCGCAAGGCATACGATACGCTCGGGGGACTTCTGGACACCGAGATTGTAGGCAGCGCGGACTGGCACATGATTTTCGCGCTGGTGGGCGTCGAAGATCCATACGTCCGGAAGAACATGGTGTCCCCCGGTTACTGTGCGGCGTTGCGGCAGTGGGCCGTGCGCGCCAAGCTGCTGAACGCGCGCATCGGTTGCCTGAATAATCACGCAATCCACTATTACCATGGGCCGATATGCCAGCGCGGCTACGATTCGCGCTGGCGGATCATAACCAAGCACAATTTCGACCCATCCACGGACCTGGTCCGCAACTCACAGGGGCTGTGGCAGTTCGCCGGCAACAAACCGGAGATGGAGAACGAAATCATAGCTTACATGGAAGGCCGCGGCGATGACATCGCACCGCCCCCTCCCAGCGCGCAGAAGGCCGAAGCAAAGCCGGCCGTCCCGCCCTACGCGACCGTGTAGCGCACGCCTGCGATAATAGAACTTCGTCAAGCATGCCCAAGGTCTTCCCCTGCTATGCCGCCTCGGAGCGCGAACTGGTCCACGAGCTGGCGGCGTTCCTGGAGCGCGGCGCGGGCGTCGAAGTCCTTTTAGAGGAAGGCGAGATGCCGCCCGGCGGCGACCTCGTCGCCAAGGTTGAGGAAGGCCTCGCCGCCGATGTGGTGCTGGTGCTGCTTTCACCCGAGGCGGCGCCGCCGCGTTGGGTCCTGGAGCGTTGGAAATCGGTCTTTTGGGAGCAGGCCGCGGAGATGGGGACGGCTCTGGCGACGCTGCTGTGCCGAGACGCGAAGTTTCCGGACCTCTTGCGGCGGAAGAATTTTTTCGACCTGCGCCAGAGTCGGTTGTCCGGGTTTCGCGCCATCAAGCGGTGGTTGATGAGCCTGTCGCCCTTGCCGCGGAAGGCGCCCTTCGGTGCCGCGCGCCAGCCATCGTTCGAGGGACGCGACGCCGAGTTGGAAACTCTGTGTACGCTGCTGGCCGATACGCCCGGCGTCGCGGCGCTGGCGGACGACGCGGGAGCCGGCAAGACTGTCTTGGCCTTGGAATTCGCCCGCCGCCATCGGGAGGATTTCGAGGCGATCTTCTGGCTCACATGCGGCTCGCGCAGCGCCGCCGCATTGGCGGGCGATTTGGCCGCGCAGTTGGACGTGCGCCTGGATCGCGACCTGGAGTCGAACCTGAATGAACTCCGCCGGCTCTGCGCCCGGTATCGTTGCCTGCTGATTCTCGACGACGCTGTAGCGGCCACGGCTGCCGTGCTGGCGCCCCGAGGGCGGACGTCGGTTCTGCTGACTACGCGGCAAAACGACCTGGCGATCGCGCTCTCCGCCACACCGGTTCCGCTGAAATTCCGTTCCCCAGAAGACCTCGAAAAGTTAGCGGACACCATCCGCAATCTGGATGGGGCTGCGCAGCGCCTGCTGTCGGCCATGTGCGCCTGTGCGCCATCCGGCTTCCCGCTCGATATGGCGGTGCGCACGGCGGACGCCGAGCCGGACGAAGCCCGCGAAATCGTAGCCGGTTTCGTGTCGCAAGGTGTGCTTGCTCCACTCGATGAAAACGGCCCCCGATTTTTGGTTCCGGCATTGGCTCGCGAGCGGGTCGCATTGCGCCGCGATGGCCCACGCTGGGCGCGCTATCACGCCCTGGCTATCGCCGATCTATTCGGCGCGCAAGATTCTGCCACGCCGGATCTGACCGCGCACTGGCCGGACCTGCAACACGCGTTCGCCTGGGCCTTGGAAACGGATTGGCCGCTGGCCTCTTCGCTCGCGCGCCGCGCCCTGACGTGGTCGAAAGCCCAAGACCGCCTGGCTGAGGCTTTTGAAATCCTTCGGGATTGGTCGCGCGCCGCCGAACGGAATGCCGACCGGCGCGCGCTGGAAGACTGCGCCTGGGAACAAATCTGGATCCTGGAGCACTGGGGACGCACCGGCGAAGCCCGCGAACTGGACAACCTTAGGCGCGAACAGTTTGCGGATCAACTGTCATTCAGCTTCGATTAGTATTATTTTTTGTTAATAAACGGTTAAAGCGACCGGTTTGGATGTAGACTCCAGACAACCCGGAGAGCAACTGGTAAATCCTGGTGTAATTTCCCGCAAGCGGAAGTTAAATCCGGAAAAAATCTTAGCGAGGTTGGGTGCTATGCCTTATCCGATAACACCACCGACGGTGTTGGCGCGTCTGCTTTTCGCTGCACTTGCACCCGCTGCTGTGGCGGGAGCCTCATCCCTTCCCCCTCTCCCGATCCCCGGTCTCTGCAACACGGGTGTTGTTGGGCCGTGCAGCGGCGGAACCGGAACCACACTTCAAACCGTAGGCAGCGCCGAACTGAACTGGGAGCTGTCGCTTCCGGCTCCAACTACGTCTTCCAGCGAGTCTGTGGCTAGAGGCACACCGCCTACCCAACCTCCGCCCCCAGCACCTCCGGGCGAGGCAACTTTTGGTCCGGGCACGGCTTGGGTGAACCCTCCGGCTTCGAGCTGGCTGGCCAATGGACCCCACTCCGAGTGGATTACTCCAAAAGTCGAGAACAGTCTGGCCGGGTTCTACTATTACCAGACTACGTTCACGATTCCTACCGAATACGACCCTGCCACCGCGGTGATTTCCGGCATGTTTACCTCGGAAAACGAAGGCATAGCCATATTCCTCAACGGAAGTCCCGTGTCATTCGGCGTGGTCTTCCCAGGGACTGGGGATTCGGGCTTGCCGTTCACCGGCAGTTTCACCCTGAGCGCCGTAAACGCGCCATTCATGAACGGCACCAATACGTTGGTTTTCGAGATCAGGAACGATTCGAGCAGTGCCCCCACGGGCCTACGCGTGGAGTTTAATCCGCAAGTCTCGGCCGTGGCCCCTTCTCAGCCGGTGCCGCCCATGACAGGCAGCCCCGTCTATACCCAAGACATTAACCTGAGCGACTTCACTTCGTGCCCTCTACAGCCGTCCCCGATGGGATATGGCACCTTCATTCTTGGCGATCTCTCTTCGACTGTTACCAATATCCCCAGCGGAACTATCAACCCGAACGTCCCCGCCACGTGGTACACTCCCACGTCTGTGTCCCTGGCGCAGACTCCGTACCCGCTCCAGGTTAATGGCGGGATTACCCCACCCAATCCCATCATCGTGGACTTTGGCCTCGGCAATGCGGGCTCCCAGATCCTTGTGATTGACAACCTCGACCATGTCTGCAATGCGTCCGGGAACGGCGATGGAAACCACGGCTGGGATGCTTACCAGTACAAGATCTACGGGGGCAGTTGCCCTCTACCGAGCTGCTTTTATCTGCTATTTGACCCGTTGTCGGCTAATGGTGGACCCGACAATTCGACTGGAAGTTGTTCGTCACCAACCACTCCCTTTACGCTGGGAACGTGGAACGGCCAGGGACCAACACTTGTAAACAATGTATTGACGCCTGGTCCCGGGAACGGTACTGGCGTTAACGGCTACGAGGCATATTTCGATTTCTCCGTTTACCCCGCAGGCTACGCGGGGCCCTATAGGTACTATCTCTTCGAGACAAGCACCTTTGCCTCGACTCAAGCACTCCTTAAGTTGGGGGAAACCGGGGAGGAACTCAGCGCGGTAGCCGCGGCGGTTCCATGCTCGTTTCTTGAAGTTTGCAAATCGTCGTCCAGCCTAAGCCCGGTCGCGGGGAGCTTCACTTTCACCAGCAGCACTCCATCCGCCGCCGGCCCATTGGTTAACGCCTTCACGACGATCCCCAGTAAGTCGATTACGGTTCCCGTTGGCTCGTGCTCGGGACCTCTCCCAGTGATCCCCGGTCCTGTAACAATTACCGAGACAGCGACGTCAGGCGTCGGCGTCGAGAGTGTCGTGGCATCGGGCTATGATCCGACGACTTTCCTGCTGGATGATCGCCTGGTATCGTTCGGCCCACCGTGGAGCGCTACCGTATCTGCCGTGTACGGCGACGTCTCGTTCGAAACCGTCGCAAACTTTACGAATCAGGGCACCATTGGTCAGGGCACAGCCGGGCAGTTGAAGATTTGTAAGATTGCTGGTACGGGCGTTTCCGTCGGTACGAACTTTAACTTCACGGCAAAGTCCACGAATCCAGCAATCTCGCAGAGCTATACCGTACCGGCCGGCCCGCCAGCGGAAGGCGGCTACTGCGTTATAGATAGCACCACGTTCCCTATCGAAACAAGCGTGACCGTTGCGGAGGTTTTTAATCCCTTGCTCCTCCCATACACCACGACGAGCGTGGTTTCTCCGGCTGGTACGACCGGCAGCGGTTCCGTCGTTGCTAAGTTAGGCGCCGGCTTCACGGAAGTGACTTTCACCAACAGCTCGGCCGGCATCGGCCCATTCGTTGGACCCTGGAATAATGGCCTGAAATTTATTTCCGAAGTTGTTCCTGGGCCGCCCCCTCCTGGTCCGCCCCCTCCCCAGGTGTTTCCTCTGACCAGCACGCCGCCAGTGCCCTTCACGGTCGCGGCCAGCTTAGCTTCCGGGCCGCCGGGCTGGCTCACGGTGACCCCGCTCCAGGGCACCACCCCGGCGACGATCACTGTCTCTGTCTCGGCGTTGCCCGTGGGCACGTACCTCGCCGCCATCACGATCGCTTCGACCGACCCTTCCAACCCGCTCAGTTCCACCTTCCCGGTGACTTACGTGGTTGCCCCCAGCTCTGACTTCACTTCCTTAGGATCGATGGCGCAACTGGCCTTCGCGGGCAACTGGACTACGACCTTTACGTTGGTGAATACGGGAACCGCCGCGGTCCAGGCGAGCCTGAACTTTTTCGACAACAACGGAAATCCGCTGCCCGTTCCGCTGGCGTTTCCTCAGTCGGGCACGACCGCGGGATTGCCGGTGTCCACGGCGACGGTCACCGTGAATCCCGGCGCGGGGCAACTCGTTCAAACCGCGGGCCTGGCCAGCCAACCGACCGAAGTGGGTTGGACGCAACTGCTCGCGAACGGGAACCTGGGCGGCTTCGCGGTGTTCCAGCAAGCGAACGGCGCAAGCATACAGGAGGCGGTGGTGCCGCTGGAGAACCTCAACCCAACGGCCTTCGTAATATGGTTCGACAACACCGGCGGCAACGCCACCGGCATCGCGTTGGCGAACACCGCTGCGCAGGCCGCGAGCGTTCCAGTAGTGATCCGCGCCGATAGCGGAGCAATTTTGCAGTCCACGACGATTCAGTTCGCGGCCGACGGACACACCTCGTTCGACCTGGCGAGCACGTATGCTCAGACGTCGGGTATCCGGGGCACAGTCGAGTTCGAAACGCCTGCCGGTGGCCAGATCAGCGTGCTGGGGATTGAGTTCAGCCCGGCAGGCGCTTTCACTACGATTCCGGCGCTCGCCGCCAGCGCGAGCCCCAGCGCTTTCGGATCGATGGCGCAACTGGCCTTCGCTGGCGGCTGGACCACGACCTTTACGCTGGTGAATACGGGCACCACGCCAGCCGAAGCGACCTTGAACTTTTTCGGCAACAGCGGAAATCCGCTCCCCGTTGGGTTGGTGTTTCCTCAGTCGGGCGCGTCTGGCGGGTCGCCGGCAGCTTCTGCCGAGCTCCCGGTGATCAATCCCGGCGCGGGGCAACTCGTTCAAACAGCGGGCCTCGCCAGCCAACCCACGCAGACTGGCTGGACCCAACTGGTCGCGACCGGGAACCTGGGCGGCTTCGCAGTGTTCCAGCAAGCGAACGGCTCAAGCATACAGGAGGCGGTGGTGCCGCTGGAGAACCTCAACCCATCGGCATTCGTAATATGGTTCGACAACACCGGGGGCAACGCCACTGGCATCGCGCTGGCGAATGTGGCCACACAGGCGGCGAGCATTCCAGTAGTGATTCGCGACGATACCGGAGCGATCTTGCAGTCCACGACGATTCAGCTCGCGGTGGAAGGACACACGTCGTTCGACTTGGCGAGCACCTATGCTCCGACCTCCGGTATCCGAGGCACGGTCGAGTTCGATACACCTGCCGGCGGCCAGATCAGCGTATTGGGGATTGAGTTCAGCCCGGCAGGCGCTTTTACCACGATTCCGGCGCTGACGAAGTAGCCCGCAAGCAGCAAGAGCCGAAGATTTCTAGTCGTAGACGAAGTGCAGGACCTTCTTCAGGTCTTCCCACGCCTCGCGTTTGGGTTGCACGTTATACGCCCGCAACAAGTAAGACGGATGGTAAGTGACCATCACCGGAATATCATTCCATTTATACCAGTTGCCTCGCATGCGCGTGACGCCTTCTTTGCTGTGAGTCAAGTATTTCGCCGCAGTGGATCCCAGCGCGCAAATGGCTTTGGGTGCAATCGCGAGCAGTTGGCGTGAGAGGAACTGGCCGCAAGTCTCCATTTCGTCCGGCTGCGGCGTGCGATTTTCGGGCGGCCGGCACTTCACCACGTTGCAGATGTAGACATCGTTGCGCAGCAGTGGAATGCCCTCTTTTTTCGCCGTGCCTTCGATCATCTGCGTCAGCAGTTGGCCGGCGCGGCCGACGAACGGAATACCTTGCGCGTCTTCATCGGCGCCCGGGCCCTCGCCTACGAAGACCAACTTGGATTGCTCGTTGCCCACGCCGAAGACGATTTTAGTGCGCTGTTCGTGCAGGCGGCAGCGCCGGCAATCGCCGATGTCGTCCAGGATACGGAAAAGAGGCTCTCGCTGGAGGCCTTCAGCCGCTACGGCAACCTGGCCCGCCGGAGGCCGCGGTGCGGGGCGGCGATACAGGGTCTTGATCCCCAAGTCCTGGTAATATTCCAGATATTGCCGCAGAGTTTCAGCGTCCATCGGTGGCGTAAATATGCAGCCGGAGCTTCAGGATTTCATCGAAAATGCGATCGGCCACTTCGCGTTTCGACGCCCGCGGCACAGCGATGAATTCCCCGCCGCGCAGCGCCAGCAGCACCTCGTTTTGGTCGGATTCGAAAGCCCCATCGTCGCCGCCCACCAGATTGCCAACCACCATGTCGCAATTTTTGGCTTCCAGCTTGCGGCGGGTTTCCTGCTGCAGGTTTTCGGTCTCGGCGGCGAAGCCCACCAGCAGCCGGTCGCCCTTCTTGCGCCCTAATTCGGCCAGGATATCGGGAGTGGGGTCCAGTTCCAACGAAAGCCGCGCAGCGGTCTTCTTCATCTTCTGCGAAGGCACCTTAGATAGATGGAAATCCGCCACAGCGGCCGCTTTGACGATAACGCTGGCCTGCTGTAGATTCCCGAACACCTTGTCGCGCATCTCGCGCGCCGTGTGTACTGCAATGAAAGTGCAACCGCGCGGCGGAGGAAGATGCACCGGCCCGGAAATCAGCACCACCTTGGCGCCGCGCGCGGCGGCCGCCTCCGCCATGGCATACCCCATCTTGCCGCTGGAGCGATTGGAAATATAGCGCACCGGATCGAGCGGCTCCTGCGTAGGGCCGGCTGTTATCAGAACGGTTTCGCCATCCAGGTCGCGGCGTCTGCCGATCTCAGCCTCCACCGCCATGGCGATCCTATCCGGCTCCGCCAGACGCCCCGGACCGACCATGCCGCAGGCTAGTTCGCCATCCCCTGGGTCCACGATGCGATGCCCGCGGCGGCGCAGCGTTTCCAGATTACCTTGGGTGGCGGCGTGCAGCCACATGTTGGTGTTCATGGCGGGCGCCAGCACCACGGGTCCCGTGAACGCCAGATATGTGGTGGTCAGGAAATCGTCCGCCAAGCCGTGCGCGAACTTCGCCAGCAGGTCGGCAGTGGCTGGCGCCACCACCATCAGATCGTTTTCTTGCGCGATCCCGATATGCTCGATAGCGCTCGAAAGCGTGCCTTCCGGATGTGAAGAGGAAAACAGACCGGTAACGACCTTACGCCCGGTAAGCGACGCGAAAGTCAAAGGACGGACAAATTCCTGAGCCCCCGCCGTCATCACCACCTGCACAGCGTGCCCATGCTGCATCAGCAGGCGGGCCAACTCGGCCGATTTGTAAGCCGCTATGCCTCCACCCACGCCCAGCACGATGTTCATGACGCTTTGTTCAGAGGATTACTTCGGGGAGCGGAGCTTCTTCCACTACCGGAAGGGGAATCAGCTCGTATTTCACCAATCCGCGCCGTACTTCTTCCATGGCGATGATCGTAGGCTTCTTGGAGGAAGTGGGGAGTACCGGCCGGGCGCCGCCTTGCAACTGGCGGGCGCGCTTGGCGGCCACGATGATGAAGCGGTACGTGCTCTGTTCCGGGTCGTCCGGAATGGTGCAATGCGCGTTGTTGCGCGGAATCTTGTCGCCCATATTTCGATGCATCCTTTACGCGTTCTTCTCGAAAGTTTCCAAAATCGGCCGGACTTGCTCTTCCATTCGCCCGCGCCGCACTCGCTCGGCCTGCACAATCGCCGCTAGCGCCTCGTCGGAACGGGCAAGTTCTTTGTTGATCAGCACGTAATCGTAAGCGCTGTAATTTCGAATCTCATTGGCCGCGTCGCGAAGCCGGCGCTCGATTACCGCATCCGCATCTTCGCTGCGCGCGCGCAGCCGCTGCTCAAGGATCTGGCGGGAAGGAGCCAGGACAAAAACACTCACCGCTTCCGGAATCTTACTCTTCAATTGTCGCGCACCTTGCACGTCGATGTCGAGTACCAGGTCCAGGCCCTGTTCGCGGGCCCGCTCCAGCACCATGCGGTGGGTGCCATAACAGTTTCCGAAAACCTCGGCATGTTCCAGAAATTCGTCCAGTGCCGCGCGCTCCTCAAACTCGGCGCGAGTGATGAAATGATAGTTCTCCCCCTCCACCTCGTGGCCGCGCGGCGGACGGGTGGTATACGATATCGAAAACATCAGCCCCGGCACGCTGGCCAGCAGCCGCCGCACCAGGGTGGACTTGCCCGACCCGGAGGGGGCGGAGATTATGAAAACTGTCGTCATCTTAAATCAACCGCCGATGCACGCCGATACACGCCGATGAAAACCAGACCTCTCATCGGCGTGTATCTGCGTAAATCGGCGGTTTGCTCTCGTTTTCGTTCATTCCAGGTTAAGCGATTGTTCCCGCAGCTTGTCGATCTCGGCCTTCGCGGCCAGCGCCAAGTCCGTGATGGTCAGGCCAAGATCTCCCAGGCCGCCGGTTTTGGACAAAATCGTATTGGCTTCCCGGTTCATCTCCTGCAGCAGAAAATCCAGCCGTTTGCCCACTTCCCCGCTGGCATCCAGCAATTTATCCAGTTGGGCGGCATGCGTCTTCAGCCGGATCAATTCCTCGCTGATATCGCTGCGCTCGGCCAGCATAGCCGCCTCCTGCGCCAACCGCTGCGGCTCGATCCCCGCGCCGCGCAACAACTCGCGCAGCCGCTCATTCAGCCTCTTTTGGAAAGCCGCTGTCGCCCGCGAGCGGATCTTCTCCATTTGCGCCACCAGCTCGCAAACCGATGCGCTACGTTCGCGCATCTCGGCCGCCATCGCCGCACCCTCCCGTTCCCGAAAGCGGTTCAGCGCACCGAGCGCTTCCTCTGTGGCTTCGAGCAGCGCCTGCTCCAGACCGGCATCGGGCTCCGCGGATTCGCCCGCCTGCAGCATGCCGGGCACGCGTAGCGCCGCGTTCAAATCGGGCTTGCTGTCGGCGCCGAACTCCCCGGCAGCCTCCCGAAAGGCCTGCAGATAAGCTCGCAGCAGAGGCCGGTTCAGGTTGGAGGCATCCGCCGGCGCCACCCGGTTGAACGCCACGTGGATCTGCACGTGCCCCCGCGCCACCTTCGCTTTCACCGCATTGCGGATGGCGCCTTCAAACGGGTCCAACTCGGGGGCCATGTGGAAATGCATATCCAGCCCGCGATGATTCACGCTCTTGATGCCCACCGCGATCTCGCCGTCCGCCGCCGTCTTGCGCACCCGCGCGAAACCCGTCATGCTGCGCGCGCTCATAGGTCCATCACGCTTCCCGCCTCCACGAATTGCAACTCGTGCAGCCTTTGATAAATGCCGCCACCGTTCACCAGCGCTTCATGCGTGCCCACTTCGAAGATGCCGCCGCGCTCCAACACTACGATCTTATCGGCCCGCCGTATGGTGGATAACCGGTGCGCGATCACCACCACCGTCCGCCCCGCCATCAGATTGGCCAGGGCCCGCTGCACCAGCAGTTCCGATTCGGTGTCCAGGTGCGACGTGGCTTCATCCAGGATCAAGATCGGAGCGTTCTTCAAGAGCGCGCGCGCGATGGCAATGCGCTGACGCTGCCCGCCGCTCAACTTCACGCCGCGCTCGCCGATTAGCGTCGCGTAGCCATCCGGCAGCCGGCTGATAAACTCATCCGCCAGGGCGGATTGCGCCGCCGCGCGGATCTCGCGCAAAGGCGTGCCCGGCCGGCCGTAGGCGATGTTGTTCGCGGCCGTGTCGTTGAACAGAAAGGTATCCTGCGCCACGATTCCCACCATCGACCGCAGGGACGTCAGATCGTAATCGCGCACGTCGCGCCCATCGATCCGCACCGTTCCGGACGTGACGTCGTAGAACCGCGGCACCAGGTTCACTAGCGTGGTCTTGCCCGCGCCGCTGGGCCCCACTATCGCCACGACTTCGCCGGCCCGTACCTCCAGGTCGAGGGCCTTCAACTGAAATCCATTGGGCGAAAGCGGATAGCGGAAGCTGGCGTTCTCGAAGCGGATGGAGCCGTTGAACCGCTCCAGTGTAACGGCTCCCGGCTTCTCCTGAATCTCCTCGGCGTGCGCCAGGTATTCGAAAACCTTCTGCGACGCCCCGATGGCTTGCTCGAAAATGTTATGGATTCCCGTGAGCCGCTTCACCGGTTCGTACATCATCAATAGAGCGATCACGAAACTGGTGAATTCGCCGGCTGTCAGCGTGTGCGCCTTGATCTGCGTACGCGCGTAAGTCAACAGGGCGACGATGGTGATCGCGCCGAAGATTTCGATCAGCGGCGAGGCCAGTGCCTGCTGCCGCACATATTTAAGGTTGGTCTTCAGCAATCGCTGCGCGGTCTGGCGGAATCGCCGCGATTCGTATTGCTCTGTGCCGAAGGCTTTCACCACTTGATGGCCGCTGAGGGTTTCTTGCAGAATCTCGTTGAGCTCAGCCGCGTGATCCTGGCTGCTGCGGCTGGTGCGGCGAATGCGGCGGCCGATGCGCGCCGTGGGGATCAGCACGAACGGCAGCACGGTGAGGCTCACCAGCGCCAGCTTCCAATTCGTATCCAGGATGACGAACAGCAGGCCCAACACGACGAAAGTCTGCCGGAGCAGGTCCGCTAGAATATGCGAAACGGCCACCTGGATTTTCTCGATATCGTTCATGATGGACGACATCAGCCGCCCCGTGGAGTGCGCTTCAAAGAACTGCGCGCCCTGCCTGACCACTTTGTCGAACACGGTGTTGCGCAGGTCCGTGACCGCGGAGCAGCCTACATAATTCACCAGGTAATTTGCCAGGTAATCGCAGATTCCCTTGGTCAGGAACACGGCTAGAATGGCGAAGGCCACCATGGTCCAGATGCTGCGGTTGTGCAGGGCCCCGGGCACGATCTGGTTGAGATAGACCGGGTGGTGGAAGATGGGGTCTTTGAACAGCAATACGGGAGCGTCGATGGACGCCGGATTGAGCACGCGGTCGAAAATAGGTCCGATCAGCAGGGCGGTCATGCCGTGCGCGGCGCCCACGCAGGCCATCAGGACGACCGAGAGAACCAGGTAAACCCAATAGCGTTTGGCGAACGACAGCAGCCGCAGCAGGTCTTTCATGCATGCACCCGCATGCGCTCCAAGGCGTCGAGCACCTGTCGTTCGGTGACCGATTGTATGCCATCCGCGCTTTGGACGACGACCGATGGCGTGCGCCAGGGATGCCAGATGGCTGGATCGGACGAGCCGAAGATTGCAATCACGGGCAGGCCGAAGGCTGCGGCCATATGGGCCGGCCCGGAATCGTTGCCGAGGAATATCGCGGCGCCCGACAGCAGGGATTTGATTTCGCCGAGCGGCGCGCCAATCAGAGTGCGGTGTTCGCGAAAGGCCGCCAAGTCTTCGCCCGGTCCGGCGATGAATACCGGATCGAGATCCAGCGATTCGCGCAGGTACCGCGCGGCATGGAGGAAACCGGCTGCCGGCCAGGTCTTATCCGGCTGCGATGCGACCGGATGGATCACGGCGTAGGCGCGGCCGTCGCGGCGTGCGGCCGCAAACAACTTAGCGCGCGGAATCTCCACGCGCGACGCGCCCAAGTAAAACATGGCCGATGCCAGATGTTCGGCTGTATGTATAGTGCGCTCTTCGCCGAGAATCTGTTGCGCGCGCGGGATGCACACGTTGTACAGCGGCTGCCATCGATAATGTGCGAATCCCGCCCGCCACCGGGCTCCCGAAAGCGCGGTAAGCTGCGCGCTGGCGCTGCCTCCATGCAGGTTCAGGCAAAACTCAGGGGACCACGCCCGGAGTTCGCGCGAGCTTGGGCCCAGCAGCGCCTCGATATCCGGATTGCGTTCGAACACCGCGCGGAAGCGGTCTTCGACCACCACCGCGATGCGCACATCCGGGCGGGCGCGCTTCAGGATTTCGAGCGCAGGCGTAGTAAGCACACAGTCGCCCAGCGAACGCAGCCGGACGACGGCTACGCGGCAGCCGATGGGCAGTTCGGTCACTCTTCGATCTTTGCCTCATCCACCAGCATCACCGGGATATCGTCCCGAATCGGGTAGACGCGGTGGCACTGAACGCACTTCAGGCCGCTATTGTCGGGCTTCAGGTCGAGATCCGCCTTGCACAGCGGGCAGACCAGGATCTCCAGCAAGTCTTTACTCAACGCCATAATTGATTCTATAGTTTAGCGTGTGGCGCACGCACGGGTGGCGCCGTGCCGGCACTCATGCCGGCACCTCAAGGGTTGATCAAAAACTGCACCGACTTAAATGATGCCGCTGCTCGCTGACTCCTGTATATTGTTACGCCAAATGCCAACCCAAACTCGCCCTGAAATTGGCTGTGGCCGCGATAGCCACTTAAAGTCCTCTTATCGTCAATCCACAGTTCGGCTGACTGCATTCCTGCGTCGTACCGCATCTCGTAGCGATGATAATCGGCAGCATGCCGCGGCAACCGGTAATCCAAGCCCTGGATTATTGGCACGATCTGCGTCAGTAAACGGACAACATCGGCATCGGGATCCACGAAATCGTTGATGTCGAATCGCTTGCCGATGGGCGAGAAATCAACCCCTACCGTCGCACCGCCTTCTTCGGTTCGGAAGGACGCAGCGAGTTTCCAGCCGCGGTCCAGCGCACGGCGTTTTTGTCCTTCACTCAGGAGCCGAAAGTAATATCCCCACCGCGACGTGGACACCCGCCAGGCTTCGTAGCCAGTTCGCTCCGCGTTGTCGACTACCGTGCCATTGATCTCATTGTGCTTCTGAAATCCCTCGGCCAAAGGGTCGAATGCCCCCACCTTTTCGATGATACGTGAGGTCTCTTCGGCGGCACGATCTACCCGGCGAACGAGTGCCAGGGTCAGCCCGACGGCTATAACCACGCAGCCAGCTACCGCAAACAACAGGCGCCGATGCCGGCCTGCGGAGCTAATCCTATTTGCCACCTGTGCGGACCAGGCCGCGGCGTCCTTCGGCCTTTCCTGCGGCCTAAACGCGAGAGCCATTTCGAGTGGCCGCCGCACCTGCCGTCCAAGACTCGCGGGCAGCGCGCGCAGATCCGGAAACCCGGAGAGCATTTCGCAAGCCACCAGAGCCAGCGAAAATATATCGGAGGCCGCGGAGTTGTCGCCGTCAAACTGCTCCGGAGCCATGTAGCGAACGGTGCCGGCCAGCATCACGGTTGTTGTCCCTGGCTCTGATCGGGAACGTTCGATCTTGGCGATTCCGAAGTCGATCAGCTTGACGGCTTCGGTGCCATCGCTTAGCGACTGCAACATGATGTTTTCCGGCTTCAGATCCCGGTGGGACATACTTAGCGCGTGTACAGCGGCCAGCGCGGCGCCAGCCTGACGCAAGATGGCGGCGGCCCGGCTGGCCCCGATCGGGCCCACCCGGAGAATCTCGCGGAGGCTCACGCCGTCGATGTACTGTATGACCAGGAACGGACTGCCGTCGGCCAGTTGCCCAGTGTCGAGGATGCCAACCACGCCAGGATGGTCGATGCGCGCCAGAGCTTCCATCTCCTGACGCAACCGTGAGCGGAGCCATTCATTGCGACGGCCCTCCGCGTTCAGAACTTTGATTACCACGGGCCTGGAGAGCACCTGATCCCTGGCGCGGTAAACGACGGCTTGACCGCCGCTCGCCATAGCGTCCTCCACAAAGTAACGTCCGTTAAGGATCTGTCCCGGCGCTAGAGTCTCGGCACTGTCTTGGAACGCGGCCTCGATTAAATCCGTCGGCGGCTGCGCAAGAAAGCCATCGGACGTCACGTCTTGGGCTAGGAGGGACTCGACCTCTGCGCGTATCCCGGCGCCGTCGCCGCAAGCGGCGTCGAGGAATGGTCCGCGGGCGGAAGGCTCCAGCATCCGGGCCGCTGCCAATAGCGCAGTGACGCGATCCCAGTAGTCGCTCACGACCGCAGCTCGCGATGTAACCAGCGGCGAGCCGCCTCCCAGTCACGATCCACGGTCCGCGGGTTCAATCCCATCGCCTCCGCCGTCTCTTCTATGCTCATGCCGGCGAAGTGATGGAGTTCCACAACCCGCGCCTGCCGGGGCGAAATGGCTTCCAGGCGAGTCAGCGCTTCGTCGAGCGCCAACAGTTCCTTGGCTCGCTCCGGGCTGACGGCCAGGGCCTCCTCGAGCGGGACTGCGCTCAACTCGCCCTCTCGCTTTCGGGCGCCTCGTGCGCGGGCGTAGTCAACCAAGACGCGGCGCATCACTCGAGCAGCCGCGCCAAAGAAGTGAGCCCGATTCTGCCAGTTCTGGTCCTCCTGGACAACCAGCCGTAGATACGCCTCGTGGACCAGCGCCGTCGGCTGCAGCAGGTCGCGAGCCGCCCCTTCTCGCTGAAACTGCCCGTACGCGAGCTTGCGAAGCTCTGGGTACAGGACTTCCATGGCGCGGTCAACGGCGGCGCGCTCCCCAGAGCGCATCTGGCGCAACAGCACTGTAATCTCTGCTGGATTTCGTTGCATCATTCCCGCCAGAAAACAGATTGTATTAATTTTACCCGAAAATTTTGGTTCACTGTCGTGAATTAGACGCGTTCTGCGCCATGTCGGTTGAACGGCGGCACGATTCGCGTTTTGGCCCGAATCAAGCCGCGCCGGAAAATGCGGCTGGCAGACGGCCTCCGCGCGGGTTCAAGAAGAAATAATGGAGGGCTTATATGCGCAACCAAACCAACAAATCTGGCTCTATCGCTTTCTGTGCACTGATATCGTCACTGCTGAGCTCGGGAATAGGGCACGCAGCGTCAGTCACTGTGAATCTCGGTCAAAGTAATCAGAACCTGGAGCTAGTCGGTGACGGGGCGGCTTCGAGCGGCCTCGGCCTTTACAACATTATCTTCGGCACCTGCGCCCTAGATCCCCAAAACTCGTACAGATCAATCTGCGTACTTTCGGGCAGCTTTACCGGAACTTCCTCTGGACTTACAAGTGGCACTTATACTCTCACGGCTACCGGTCCTGCGGGGTTAAACGGTAACGATACCTGGCCCGGGATTCAGCAGTCCGCAGGTTCCAACTTCTGGGTCTTAGGTTTCCTGCCGCCCTTTGACTACGATATGACGCTGACCCTGGTTTCTTCTACCGAAACCTTCATTGCACCAATTATTCAAGACGGCCTACCAGTCGCCGGCTCCGCGTTTAGCTTTGCCTTTAGCTCTGAACCCGTATGCACAGGATTGGGGGCGGGGTGTTCCGTGGCGCAGGTTGGTCATACGATAGGGGGAACCATACAAGCACCGATTTCAGGGAGCGTCTCCTTCAATCAGGTGTACACTTATTACTTCTCCCATCTCGCCTTCGGTGGCAGCTTCCAAACGACGCTTACCTATGTGAACTACTCCCCGCAGGCAGTCACCTGCACAACCAATTTCTATGACGACAGCGGGAGCCCGTTGCTTGTACCCTTTAGTATTGTGATATCCACGCGGACAGACACCCTAGCGCCAGGAGGATCCATCCACGAAGAGACGGTCGCGAGTCTCACGGCGCCTGTGACGGGGGGCTGGGCGCAAGCTTCCTGTACCGGCCCCGTCCAGGCAAGCTTGCTCTACCGTCTTTTCCAAGCGGGAACGGCAGTCGGGGAGGCCAGCGTAAGCGCAGAAAGGTCGCCGACTACGGAGTTCGCTACATTCGCGCAGACGGCAACTGGTATCGCCTACGCCAACCCCTCCACCACGCAATCAGCCACCATCACAGTCGAGGTGTACAACCAGGCGGGAACGGTACTGGGCAGCCATATCATCACCCTGGGGCCCCTAGAGCATGGAGCCGCCAATGTTGGCCCTTTGCTCGGATTATCCAATTTTACCGGATTCGTCAAAATCACTTCAGACAACCCGATCATTAGCTTATCACTGAATTTCGAGGCCTTCCCGGTGTTTTCGTCATTGCCGCCCGGAGACCTGCCCAGCGGCACGCCGCTAGTGCAGTAGCCCTAGGACGGTCGCGGCAGCCATTCGTGGAGATCGCGAACCGTGCAGAGGACCTGGCTCGCGATACGAGGGACCCCGGCTGTCGCGGGGTTAGCCGTTCAAAATTGGACACACGGTCCGAGGCGCCAATCCTGGACATGTTGGCGCGGAGTGCTCCGCGGCCCCGTCCACCCGACGAACGAATTCTAAAGGAGAAAAGCATGAAGAACATATACGCCAAGCGCTGCTGCCTGTACTTGATGACAGCCAGCGCAATCCTTAACGCACAATCGTATTCCGTTCTGGTCCTGAACCCGACGCCGGATTTCAAAGGCTACGGCGCGTCGACCAATGTATTTAGTATTAACGACCTCGGTCAGGTATTGGGGGAAGAAATAGAAGCGGGCGGCATCGTGCGAGCCCCCGTCGTCTGGACGAAGGGCGTCGCGACGAAGTTAACCATCCCCGCCGGGTATTCCTACCCCGGTTTAGGCGCGTGGCTCATTACTAACTCCAGCCAGGTAATGGGAGGACTTACCGATAATTCCAGCGGCGCCTCGACCCTGGCGTTGTGGGACGGCAGGGGCCCAGACCCGTGGACGGTGGCTACCATCCTGCAGGGGGCCCCGAGCGGGTGCGCAGACGGAGCCCTTGCGATGGAAACCACGGGATTTGGGATGAACAAGGCCGGGCATATTGCCGGCACTTCCGCAAATCCGGCTGAGCAGTGCTCCGCTGCGTGGTTCTATGACGGCGCCCAGTTTTCCATTCTGCCGCCCCCAACGTTCGAAGCCGGCTGTGGGGGAAACCTTCAAGTTTCGTCAATCAACGACGCGGACGAGATCGGAGGCACCTTCGACCCCGAGTCTGCGGGATGCACGCCTGGGAGCCCTGACTATCCATTCATTTACAGCCCAGGGAGCGGGTTGTACACCCAACTTGCCTCACCTGCGGGCATCCAGGGTTGGGCGGTAACTGGGATCAACAATCGACAGGAGGCGTTGGGGTCCTACGGGCCCCCCTACAATATTGCCTTCTGGAATTCCGCAGGCGCTCAGAACGTTGCGGGTCTGGATGCCTCGCTGAACGACATCGGCCAAGTCGCCTTATATGCCGGGAATCAAGGGGGACCTTACCAGAGCGAAATCTGGCGAAATGGGACGGCGACTCCCGTGAACCTCCCGGTGGAGGTCGCTGGCGGAGCCTACCAATTCATCGACAATGCAGGCCAGCTCGGCAGCGCCTATGGCATGTCCGGGCTGACCGGGTCGAACGCAGGACTCGGCGCGCTCCTAACCCCCCGCCGCGCCTGCGCGAGCGACGTCACTTCGCAAGTCGGCATCGCTGCTGGCGGGTTTCACCTCAACTCCGGCACCGGAAGATACGTACAACAGATTACCCTGACCAACAACGGCGCCACGACCATCGCAAGCCCGGTCTCCCTCGTCTTCGACGGCCTGCCAGCGACGGCCACGCTCTATGCTATCGCCGGCAGTACGTTGTGCGGAACTCGGGGCAGCCCCTATGTCGACTCGTCTGCCTCCCTGGCGCCAGGCGCCTCAGAGGTATTGGATGTACAGTTCATCGATACTTCCGGACTCCCGATAAGTTATAGCAACCGCATCATAGCCGGTACGGGCGGGCGCTAGACGGTCTCCGTCGCCCGACGCCGACGATAGGAAGGCGGCTGCCTCTGGCTCCGCCAGTGAGACTAGTTGTCTCCGTGCAGATTCAAGCAAGCGCCTCGGGCCACCAGTCGCGTCATCCTGTGGCTAGAGGCCGATCACTTTCGGGACTCCCTCGAACACCCCGCACTTCGACCGCCGCCACAACGCAGCCGGACGACGGCGACGCGGCAACCGATGGGCAGTTCGGTCACTCTTCGATCTTCGCCTCATCCACCAGCATCACCGGGATATCGTCCCGAATCGGGTATACGCGGTGGCACTGAACGCACCTCAGGCCGCTATTGTCCGGCTTCAGGTCGAGGTCCGCCTTGCACAGCGGGCAGACCAGGATCTCCAGCAAATCTTTACTCAACGCCATAAATCGATTCTACAGTTTAGCGTGTGGCGCACGCAGGCGTGGATGCCGTATCGAGACTCGTCTCGACACCTGCGGAATCCACTATAATGGCCGGAGCGTGCCCAAGAAGATCGAAGTTTGTGTTCCAGTTCTGATGTTCGGCCTCGGCGGACTGTTGGCGCTGGCTGCCAACTCCCGAGCGGCGGAGCCGGACTGCGGACAGAAGCTGGTGGACGGTACAACGCCCCCGCCCACCAGTTCGTACATTTACCCGCGGCAACCCCTGCAGCCGTTCTATCAATGGGAAAACAACGACGGCTATTGCGGCGAAGTGTCCATGATGCAAGCCGGACTCAACAACGGGCAGTGGATGTCACAGTTCAATGCGCGCTTGATTTGTGGAACCGGTTTGTCCCAGTCGGGGCCAAATGGCACATGCGCCGCGCACCACGGCCAAGTCGATTACAACGCCCAACTGCTTATTGAGGATCCCGGCACCGGAGTCAGCGGGCCAGATACTTACGCGAACGCCGCCCAGTGTCTCTCCAATTCACGGCTGTCCGCGACCACTTACAACTACTCTGCCCAGCCCTCCGGGACGGCTGGATATGAAGAGTACATGTCTTGGGTGAAACAGCAGGTCATCGCCGGCCATCAAGCGACTATCGCGATTCTACTCAACGGCGGATCGGACCCCCAGTACGATCATGAAGTCGCGGTCATAAAGATAGGGACCAATCACTCCCCCACGGACCCAACCTATTATCCCGACGATGTCGTGTACTTCGACGATCACGGTGTCTACACTCTCTCCGGGACGACATTTACTTCCAACCCTGCGATTCCGCCGGGCGCGGGTACGGACTCGACCGGATGTACGCCCTTCGTGTTCGGCTATACGTTCGCATCGTTTCCCAAGACCCGCGCCGAAGCCAACCTTCCTGGCGCGCAAGCCTATTCCATTATTATTCCGGGCGACCGGACGATTAACACTTACGCGGGCGGCTCCGGCTATGACACAGTGCCCATCTCCGGTCCGCACAATTACGGCTTCTCAGTCGCCGGTCCGCAAGATCCAACCGCTGTGACGCTGCCAGTGGCACTTACCGTGGTTGGTCCGACAATGACGAACGGACTGGCGAATCCGCTCGATCCCGTGGCCGGCTATGACTACGAAAATCCAATGATCGGTACCAGCGTCTGGGGACAGAGCTGCACTAACACGCCGCCAACCGCCTGGATGACGAGTTTTGGGCTGCAAGTTACGGTAAGCGGCCTGACTCCCGGTATTGCATACAATTTGTACGAATATGAGTTCTCCGCGGTCGCGGGCGAGGGATCGGCGGCTGCGTTGGCCGTTCCGGTGGAGAATTTCAACGCCAATGCTGGTCTCGCGGCTCATGTCACGGCCTTTACCGCCGCCGGTCCCATCTTTCAGCAGACCGTTACCACGACCTCCAATAAGATCGTGGTGTTCCGCTGTGTTCCGGCCAGCGCCCCCTGAAAGGCCGGGATATTTTCTAAGGAACCGACACACCCACATGAAAATCCGTAAAGCGGTGATCACGGCCGCCGGACCCAGCCAACGCAGCCTGCCCCTGCAAACCCTGATCGACCGCGACGGCGCCGAAAAGCCGGTCCTGCGCATCATTGTCGAAGAGGCCCTACGCGCCGGTGTCGAAGAGATTGCCATCGTGGTCTCGCCCGGCGACGAAATCGCATACGCGCGCGTGGCGGGGGATCACGCCGGCCGCCTGCGCTTCGTCCCGCAGCCTGAACCGCTGGGTTACGGCCACGCCGTTCTGTGCGCCCGCGATTTCGTCGGCCGCGACCCTTTTTTGCACCTGGTTGGCGATCATCTTTATATCAGCCGCACCGACAAGGGCTGCGCGCAGCAATTGGTGGAGGTGGCCGAAGCGCACGCCTGCGCCGTCTCGGCCGTGCAGGCCACGCGCGAGAACTTGCTGCCGCACTATGGCGCGACCGGTGGCCAGCGCATGGCCGGCAGCCCGGACCTTTACCGCATCGACACTGTCATCGAAAAGCCCACACCCACTGAAGCCGAACAGCGCTTGGTGGTCCCCGGCCTGCGTGCCGGACATTATCTTTGCTTCTTCGGCATGCACGTCCTCACGCCCACCGTGATGGACTTCCTAGGCCCCCGCGTCAGCCTCTCCGCCGCCCTCGCCGAACTTGCCCGCCGCGAGCAGTACCTTGCGCTGGAACGCGCCAACCGCCGCTACGATATCGGCGTGCGCTACGGCTTGCTCACGGCGCAACTCGCGCTGGCGCTTAGCGGCTGCGATCGCGACGAAGTTCTGTCCCACTTAGTCGAGTTGCTGGCCACCGCATGAGCCAACTAACCGGAATCGTCACCGCGGCCGATCCGGCGCTGCGCAACCGCTCGCTGGACGGTTTTTGCCGCGCCGCCACTTTGGCGGACCTGCAACGCGAATCCGCGGCCCTCGATCAATTCCGCCGCGCTAGCGACAATCTCTACGAACGCGTACGCGCGCTCTTCTTCCTTTATGCCATCCATCGCTTCCACCTGCCATTCAAGCCAGGCGGGCGCGCCCAGGCGCCGATCCCTTTCCACGGTTACGAACACTTACTCCAGCGCCGCTTTGATGAAGCCATCGAAATCTTCCTGGCGGCGCAATCCGCAGACGGCCCTAGCGCCGGTATTTCCAGCGCGCTGGCCGCCGCTTACCACGGCTTGGCCTTTCAGACCCTTGGCGGGCAGGTCCGCCGCAGCGTGCGCACCGTGCGTGGCAATCAGTGGATGTTCCGCACTGGCCACCCTGCCGACTACCCGCTGCGTCTCCGCCCCGAGCTTCTTACTCAATCCGGCGGCCTCTTCCCCATCCTGCGCGAAACCACCCCCGTCCGCATGGACCTAACCCATAGCGGCTGGAGCGACATTTTTTTCCTGGGCATGGATTTTCCCGAAGGCGCGCGCGTACTGAATATCTCCATCGACTTGGCCGTGCGCGGAGCGGGTGCGCCCAAGCCGCCCGTGGAAGCCTGGTTCCGCGTTATCGACGAGCCGGTGCTGCGGCTATCGAGCGTCGATCTGCAAGCCTCGGCCGAAATCACAACACTGGCCGAAGTCTTCGATTTCGCGCGCGACTATCTTGGCCTGCTGAAAGCCGCGGTGATCGCTTCTGGCATCGTACCGCCTGGCATGGAGGGCGCGAGCCAGCCGCTGGCCGATTTACTGGCGGTGCTTACCGGCCGCGCCGGCCACGGCATTGAAATTGTCAGCCGCGTGAACGACATCCCCAAAGGCTCGCGCCTCGCGGTCTCCACCAACCTGCTGGCTTCGTTGATCGCGGTCTGCATGCGCGCCACCGGACAAGCCCACGCGCTCACAGGCCAGTTGACCGAAACCGACCGCCGCCTGGCGGCGGCGCGCGCAATCCTCGGCGAATGGCTGGGCGGCTCCGGCGGCGGCTGGCAGGACTCCGGCGGATTGTGGCCCGCCATCAAGCTGATTGAGGGTGTCCCGGCCGTGGAGGGCGATTCGGAATTCGGCATCAGCCGCGGGTGCCTGCTGCCCCGCCACCGAATCCTGGACACAGATGAAGTTTCCGCTGAGACGCGCCGCCGTCTGCAAGCGAGCCTGGTGCTGGTACACGGCGGGATGGCCCAGGATGTCGGACCGATTCTTGAAATGGTCACTGAGAAGTACCTGCTACGCTCGGAGGCCGAGTGGCAGGGCCGCCAGCAGGCCATTCGTACGCTCGACGAAATCCTGGGGCACTTGCGCGCGGGCGATGTGGCAGCCATCGGCGCGGCCACCCAGCGCAACTTCGAAGGTCCCATTCAAACCATCATTCCGTGGGCCACCAACCTTTACACCGAGACGCTGATCCGCCGCGCACGCGACGAAATGGGCGCAGGTTTCTGGGGCTTCTGGATGCTCGGCGGCATGTCCGGAGGCGGCATGGGCTTCATCTTCGACCCCGCCGTGAAGCCGCGTGCCGAGGAGCGCCTGGCCGCCATCATGCGCGAAACCAAGCACCAATTGGAGCGCGCCGTCCCCTTCGCCATGGACCCGGTGGTCTACGATTTTGCCATTAACGGGCGCGGCACCCAGGCCGATCTGCTGGCCGGACCCGCCGCCCTGATGCCGCCCGGCTACTATACGCTCGCCGTCCCCTCCCTGTTGCGCACTGAGACGCGCCTGCTTTCCGCCGCCCGCCGCGCCGAGTTGGATCGTTTCGCCGCTGCCTGCCGCACCGCTCCGGAGCTATCCGGCATGGTGCAGAACCTGTTCGATCACATGCTGCCGCGCGCCGCGCAGGACGGCGGCGATCACTCCCAGAGCCTGGAAGCGCTGCTGGATCGATTTGGCTTCGACCGTGCGCAACACGAACAGATCCAGGCCGATCTGCGCAGCGGCCGCATTGGGCTGGCGCAGAACCGGCTCCCCGCCACCAGCCGGATCGAAGACGTTGCGCCAGACGACCTGATCGACGCCGCCCGCTTGCCCGCACGCTATCGTGAAACCGGGATGCAGGCACTGGCCGATGGCATGGCCGCCGTGGTGACGTTCGCGGGTGGCGCGGGCACTCGCTGGACCCAGGGCGCGGGGGTGGTGAAGGCGCTGCATCCGTTCTCGAAGATTGCCGGACGCCATCGCAACTTCATCGAGGCGCACCTGGCCAAAAGCCGCCGGACCAGCCGCATCGCCGGTCTGCCGCTGCCGCACGTCCTCACCACGAGCTATCTCACGCACGATGCCGTTGCCGACTGGCTGGCTGCCGCCGCCAACTACGACTATCCCGGTCCGCTGGTGCTTTCTCCGGGACGCAACATCGGCCTGCGCCTGGTCCCCATGGTGCGCGACCTGCGCTTCGCCTGGGAGGAGATGCCGCAGCAGTTACTGGACGAACAGGCCCAGAAGGTGCGCGAGAGCCTGCACACCAGCCTGATCGCCTGGGCGCACCAGGCCGGCGAGGCCAGCAACTATACCGGCAACTTGCCCATGCAATGCCTGCATCCCGTCGGTCACTGGTACGAATTGCCCAACCTGTTCCGCAACGGGGTGCTGGCGCGCTTGCTGCAGGAGCGCCCCCGCCTGCGCTACCTCATGTTGCATAACATTGATACGCTGGGCGCGGATCTTGCGCCGGACTTACTCGGGCTGCACATAGAATCCGGCGCGTCACTTACTACCGAAGTGATCGCCCGCCAACTCGAGGATCGGGGCGGCGGCTTGGCTCGCGTCGACGGCCGCGTGCGCCTGGTCGAGGGTCTTGCGCTGCCGCACGAGCGCATCGAATTCCAGCTCTCTTACTACAATTCCGCGACTTACTGGATCGACTTGGATCGCCTGCTGCCGGCTTTCTCACTGACTCGCGCGGATTTCGCAGACCCGGATAGCAACGATAAGGTGGCTGCGGCCGTGCGCGCCATGGCCGCACGTATGCCGGCCTACATCACGCTGAAGGACGTCAAGAAGCGCTGGGGCAAGGGTCAGGAAGATATCTTCCCGGTAGCCCAATTCGAAAAACTGTGGGGTGATATGACGGCGCTACCCGAGCTGGACTGCCGATTCGTAGTAGTCCCCCGCAAGCGAGGGCAGCAGCTTAAGGAACCGGCGCAACTCGACGGCTGGCTGCGCGACGGCTCGGCGGCGTATTTGGAATCGCTGGGCGACTGGTAGGCCAGATCCTTGTCGGGCATCCTCCTGAAATTCTCGGCACGCAGCAAACTGGCCACGGAGATGTCTTCGTCGATTGCCTCCCAATGAATTCCAATCCCTCCCCCGATTAGCTCCCAGGCGGATCGCTCCTGACTTGACGCCGCAACCAGTCTCGGGAACCATACTAGAGGCACCGAAACCACTCGTACGTCGGAGAGCGTGACGCACAGGGCTTCACGCGAACACCAAACGTCCACCGCAAGCGTTTCAGCTCTTGCCACCAAAGTACTCATGCCATTGCCCCAACAAGAGGTCTACGTTCGCTAACACAATTTCCCCCTCCATGCTAAAAAAGAAGAACCGATACCCACGAACTAGTACGGCGGGCACTTCTTACAGTTTACCGCCCAATAAAACCCGCCCCGCGCTACCATGAACGCATGGCCCCAGTCATCCGCGCACCCCGCGGCCCATCCCTTCGCTGCCGGGGATGGAAGCCGGAGCCCTGCGCATGCTCATGACCAACCTCGACCCCGGCGTCGCCGACCGCCCAGGCGACCTGGTGGTCTACGGCGGCACCGGCAAAGCCGCGCGCGACTGGCCTCCTTCCACGCCATCGTGCGCGAGATCCAGTCACTCTCGAACGACGAAACCCTGCTGGTGCAATCCGGCCGTCCCGTGGGTGTCTTCCGCAGCCACGAGGAGGTCCCCCGCGCCCTCATCGCCAGTGCCCGCCCGATTTCTATAATAAAAATGTGATATGATATGGATGTCTGGCGGTTTAAGCAGTTCAAGGCATGGAGCGGGCGAAGAGCGATTGACGATTGGCGAGTAAGATTGTCTCCCGCTCGCCGGGCAATTCTCGATATCTTCCTGGATCGAATTGCCAAGATGCATTCCTGGCCGGCTGGGATCTGCGGCCCGATTAAGAAACATGCGGGATGCTGGGAGCTTCGCTGGACTGCGGAAAAGGTCGAACACAGGATATTCGGGTACTTTGGCGAAGGCAAAGAGTTCAACATGATGGTCGGTTGCACCCACAAAGGCAAGATTTACGACCCCGCCGGGAGCCTTTGAGATACTCGACCTACGCAGGCGACAGCGGCAAGATGGCACAGGAGTCCCGGATGAATACGCGATCTTGCCAAGATGAAGAAATGAAGGACGAGGGGTATCGCCATGGGATGGTGAACGCTCAAATCGAGATCGACCTCCCTTTCCAAATTCGTGCGCTCCGAAAACAACGGGGATGGACTCAGCCCGAATTAGCCGCCAAGACCGGCATGAAGCAGCCGCGGATCTCCAACATGGAGAAGCCCGGAGTTACGCGTTTTTCACTGGAGACATTGCGCAGGTTGGCCGAGGCGTTTGACGTGGCGCTGGTCGTACGCTTTGCGCCCTTTAGCGAGTTGCTGAACTGGTCACAAAGATTCTCTCCGGATGATTTTGCGGTTCAGAGCTTTGGAGACGAGACCGAGCGCCCCGGAATGCCCCGGGGCGTCCCGCCAAGTAACCCCGGTAACCGAGTAGGTTCATTCACACTGGTCAGCCGCCATCTACCTGCCGTACCCATCCGAGTAGCGCCTGCCCCTCAACCTAAGGCGGCTTGACCACATGGACTTTGCCATCCCGCTACGCAAACGAGAGGCCGAGGACGCCGAAAAGCTTCAAGGAAAGCTGCGATTACGAGACATCTCTCTTTATCGGTGCGAAATCGATGGCGCCGGCCCGTTGTTACAGGCAATGGACCCAGTCCGCCTGCTTGATTCCGAGATCGACTCCGAGCTGAGCCGCAAGGATGCATCCGGACTGGACTTTGCCGTGACACTTCGCATCATGTGCGACGAACCTGCATTTCACATTCATACTACCTTCTTGGCGCGGTTTCTCTTTGAGGATGGCGCGCGAAGCGCCTCCAAGGCCGAGGTTGAAGCATTTCGGAAGAGTCACGCAGTGCTGACGGCCTGGCCCTATATTCGAGAGTTCGTCCAAGCCCTCACCTTCCGGATGGGTTTTCCAACCGAACCCCTGCCGCTTATTCGTCTCGTCGCGCGTTCGCGGTGAGACGCACCAGCCACGCCGAAGCGCAGCCGCCTCGCGTTACCATGAACGCATGGCCCCAGTCATCCGCGCACCCTGCGGCACATCCCTCCGTTGCAAGGGATGGAAGCAGGAAGCCGCCCTGCGCATGCTCATGAACAACCTCGACCCCGACGTGGCCGAGCGCCCAGGCGACCTGGTGGTCTACGGCGGCACCGGCAAAGCCGCCCGCGACTGGCCTTCCTTCCATGCCATCGTGCGCGAGCTCCAGTCACTCGCGAACGACGAAACGCTGTTGGTGCAATCCGGCCGGCCAGTAGGCGTCTTCCGCACTCACGAAGAAGCCCCGCGCGTCCTGATCGCCAATGCCAACCTGGTCGGTCACTGGTCCAATTGGGAGCAGTTCCGCGCGCTGGAAAAACTCGGCCTCACCATGTACGGCCAGATGACCGCTGGAAGCTGGATCTATATCGGCTCGCAAGGCATCTTACAAGGCACTTACGAAACGTTCGCCGCCGCGGCCCGCAAGCACTTCGGCGGGTCGCTCGCCGGACGCCTGGTAGTCACTGGCGGACTCGGCGGCATGGGTGGCGCCCAACCCCTGGCCGCGACTATGAACGGCGCGGCCTTCCTCGGCATCGATGTGGACCCCGCCCGCATCCGCAAGCGCATCGACACCGGTTACTGCGATGCGATGACGCACAATCTCGATGAAGCGCTCGCTATCCTGCACGAGGCTATTGACGCGGGCGAACCTAAGTCAGTCGGCCTGGTGGCCAATTGCGCCGAAGCCCTGCCCGAACTGGCGCGTCGCGGCATCGTCCCCGACATGCTTACCGACCAGACCAGCGCACACGACCCGTTGAACGGTTACATCCCCGCCGGCCTCACCGTTGAACAGGCCGCTGAACTGCGTGCCCGCGACCCTCAACAATATCTCGACCGGTCGCTCGATTCGATCGCCGCACACGTGCGCGCTATGCTCGACTTGCAGCGCGCCGGCGCAGTGACTTTCGATTACGGCAACAACATCCGCCGCTTCGCCGCCGACCGTGGCGTTGCCGACGCCTTCCGCATCCCCGGCTTCGTCCCCGAGTACATCCGCCCGCTATTCTGCGAGGGGCGCGGCCCGTTCCGATGGGTGGCGCTTTCGGGCGAGGCGTCCGACATCGCCGCCACCGACCGGGCCATCTGCCGCCTGTTCCCTTCCATCCCGACGCTCACGCGCTGGATCTCGCTCGCCCAGCAGAAGGTCCATTTCCAGGGACTGCCCGCGCGTATCTGCTGGCTGGGCTACGGCGAGCGTGCCCGATTCGCGCTGGAAATGAACCGCATGGTGGCTGCGGGCGAGCTGCAAGCCCCCATCGTGATCGGCCGCGACCACCTGGATTGCGGCTCGGTTGCCTCCCCGTATCGCGAAACCGAAGACATGCTCGACGGAAGCGATGCTATCGCCGATTGGCCAATCTTGAACGCGCTGTTGAACACGGCTTCCGGCGCGAGTTGGGTTTCGGTGCATAACGGCGGCGGCGTAGGCATCGGTTATTCGCAGCATGCGGGGCAAGTCACGGTGGCTGATGGCACCGATCAATCCGCGCGCTGCCTGGAGCGGGTGATGACTTGCGACCCGGGTATCGGCGTGCTGCGTCACGTGGATGCCGGATACCCGGAAGCTATCGACTTCGCGGGTCCCGCCGGGCTGCGCGCTCCCATGCGGAGTCATGAGTAACACCGCATGACTACGCTGGTCAGGAATGCCCGCCAGTTACTGACTTTGCGCGGCGACAGAGGCCCCCGTCGCGGCGCGTTGTTGGGCGACTTAGGCATGGTTACGAACGGCGCTGTGTTGATTAAGGATGGGATCATCGTTGACGCCGGGCGCGCGCCCCGAATCGAGAACCTGCCGGAAGCGCGGCGTGCCCGCGAGATCGACGCGGCCGGACGCGTGGTCATGCCCGGATTTGTCGACAGTCACACGCACCTGGTCTTCGGCCGGCCGCGTCTGCTCGATTACGAAATGCGCCTCGCGGGGGCCAGCTATACGGAAATCGCGGCTGCGGGAGGCGGCATTCTGTCAAGTGTCGCAGCGGTTCGCGGTACGTCCGCCGCGCAGCTTGAAGTACAGGCCCGCGACTCACTTGCAGCGATGGTCCGCCACGGCACCACCACGGTGGAAGCCAAATCCGGCTACGCCCTGGATGAAGCGGGCGAACTCAAAACTCTGCGCGTGCTCGCGAAACTGAATGTCGTGCCAACATACTTAGGCGCGCATATCCCGCCGCCGGAGTATCGCGGCAAGGCCGATGCATATATCGACTGGATGGCTGCCGAAATGCTGCCCAAGATCCGTCGGCGCAAACTGGCGCGCTTCGTGGACGTCTACTGCGACGATGGCGCCTTCACGCTCGATCAATCGCGGCGCTATCTGGAGCATGCCCGCCGCCTGGGCTTCGGACTGAAGATCCACGCCGAACAGTTCGCGCGCACCGGCGCCTCACGCCTAGGCGTGGAAATGGAAGCCGTCAGCGCCGATCATCTGGAGCAAGCCGGCGAAGAGGACATCCGCGCGTTGGCGCATTCGAATAGCATCGCCACGCTGCTGCCCGGCTCAGTCTTTCATCTGGGTTTGCGCACTTACGCGCCAGCCCGCGCCCTGATTGAAGCTGGCGCCGCGGTGGCGCTGGCGACCGACTTCAATCCCGGAACCAGCCCGACTTACAGCATGCAAATGGTGCTATCGCTAGCGTGCACCGAAATGCGCATGTCGCCGGCGGAAGCCATCGCCGCAGCGACGATCAACGGAGCGCACGCCCTGCGCATGGCCGATCGCACAGGCTCGCTGGAACCCGGCAAACAAGGCGACCTCCTGATCCTCAACGTGCAAGACTACCGCGAGTTACCCTATTATTTCGGCACCAACAACGTGCATATGACCATCAAGGCGTCATGCCCCAAACAATTGTAGAGTGTGTTCCCAATTTCTCCGAAGGCCGCGACGCCGCCAAAGTAGACGCTATCGTCCAAGCTATGCGCTCCGTGCGCGGCATCGCCATCCTCGACCGTGAGATGGATGCGGATCACAACCGCTCCGTAGTTACCTTCGCCGGCCCTGCCACAGCCGTTGTGGAAGCCGCCTTTCGCGGCGTCGAGCGCGCCATCGGCCTCATCGATCTGCGTTACCACACGGGTGTGCATCCGCGCGTCGGCGCCGTAGATGTAGTGCCGTTCGTGCCAGTCGAAGGTGTCACGCTCGAAGATTGCGTACGCTTAGCGAACGAACTCGGCATGCGCCTTTGGGAAAGCCTGCAGGTGCCCGTGTATCTCTATGAGGCCGCCGCCCGCCGTCCCGACCGCATCAACTTGGAGAACATCCGCCGCGGCCAGTTTGAGGGACTGCGCGACGAGGTGCGCACCAATCCCAATCGCCACCCCGATTTCGGCAACGCCGAACTGCACCCCAGCGCCGGCGCCACCGTCGTGGGCGCGCGCAAATTCCTGATCGCCTACAACATCAACCTGAATACCGCCGATGTCGAAATCGCGAAGCGCATCGCGAAGGGCATCCGCTTCTCATCCGGCGGGTTCCGTTACGTCAAATCCATGGGTGTGCCATTGGCCTCGCGCAACCTGGCGCAGGTTTCCATGAACCTCACCGATTTCGAACAGACCCCCATCCATCGCGTCTTCGAAACGGTGCGCGCGGAGGCGGCCCGCCATGGCGCGTCCATCGTCGGCAGCGAGATCGTGGGTCTGATCCCCAAACGCGCGCTGGAGATGACTGCCGAATGGTATTTGCAGCTGGAGAATTTTCATCCTAGTCTGGTATTAGAGAACCGGCTCGCCGAAGCTGCTCACATGGCCGCAACAACAGATGCGACAAAAGATGGATTGAATGAATTCCTGGACGAACTGGCCGCCCCCACCGCCACACCTGGAGGGGGTAGCGCGGCCGCGGCCGCAGCAGCCATGGCGGCGGCGCTGGGAGCGATGGTGTCAGGACTGGCGAAGCTTCCCGCCGACGTTTTCGAATCGGATCGCAAATTCTTCGCGGAGGCGGTGAAGCGCGATGCGGCATCGTACGACGCGGTGCGCGCAGCCTACAAGCGGCCCAAAGAAGAGCGCGCGCCGTTCGTCGAGCAGGCGCTGCACAAGGCCGCCGAGGTGCCGCTCGAAGTGGCCGAAGCCGCCATGGCCTTGAAGAACCGGTTGCGCGACTTGGCGTCCACCGCGTCCGCCAAATTCGGCTCGGACATTGAAACTGCGCAGGGCCTCGCACAAGCGGGCATAGACGGAGCGCTGGCGAACGTGCGGATCAATATCGCTTCCATGAAGGACGAGTCGCTCGCCGCGCCCCTTCGCGAGCGGCTCGGCAAGTTATCATGAGCGCACTCGTTTCCATAATGCCCAAGGCGCCGCCCCGTCCAGCGTGGCTGCGCGCACCCGCGCCGGTTGGCCAGAACTATCGCGAACTGAAGAGTCTCATCGATGGGCTGGGTCTGCACACCGTCTGCGAGAGCGCGGCGTGCCCAAATGTGGGCGAGTGCTGGAACCATCGCACGGCCACTTTCATGATTCTGGGCAACGTCTGTACGCGCCGCTGCGGTTTCTGCGCCGTGCAAAAAGGCGCGCCCCTCGACGTCGATTATGACGAGCCGCGCCGCGTGGCCGAAGCCGTGGCCGCCATGGGGCTGCGGTTCGCGGTGATCACCAGCGTGAATCGCGACGACCGTGCCGATGGCGGCGCAGCGCTGTTTGCGCTCACTATACGCGCGATTCGCGGGCGCATCCCGGGATGCGGAATCGAGGTGCTGGTGCCGGATTTCCAAGGCAGCCACGCAGCCATGGACACCGTAATGGCCGCCGCGCCCGACGTGCTGAACCACAACACCGAGACCGTGCCCCGCCTCTACCGCCAAGTGCGGCTGGGCGCGCGCTACGAGCGCTCGCTCGACATGCTGGCTTATGCCAAATGCACATCACCGCAAACGCCCGTGAAGTCTGGCTTGATGCTGGGCTTGGGCGAGACCATCGATGAAGTATTGTCAGTCATGCGCGATTTGCGTGCGCATGGCGTCAATATCCTGACGCTCGGCCAATATCTGCGCCCCTCCCCAAAGCACTTGCCCATCGTGCGCTATGTGCCGCCTGACGAATTCGAGGATCTGCGCCGCGCCGGCTACGACATGGGCTTCATGCACGTGGAATCCGGTCCGCTGGTGCGCAGCTCGTACCACGCCGCCGATTCTGTGGACGGAATGCCATCCTGCGGACCAATCACATGATGCCCACGCTTTGCGCAACCTCTAATGAGAGGCCAGCGGGCCGCGTCCGCACGTGGGCGTGCGCAACGGGCCCCTACTTCCCCCGCACCACCTCCAAGAACGCCCGTGCCGCATGGCTGAGCACGCGCCGCGTAGGATAAATCAGCCGGATCTTGCGCTCCACGTGCAATTCCTTCACCTTTACCTCGCACAACAAGCCCTGTTCGATCTCCTGCTCCACACACATGCGCGGCAGAAACGCCACGCCCTGGTTGCTCTGCACAAGCCTGCGGATGGTTTCGATCGTCGGCATCTCGACCGGCATGTTGAGCGGCACGCGGCGCTCCTGGAATGCGCGCAGGACCACGTCGCGATACGGCGAAATTACATTGTGTGCGATGAACGTTTCCGCCGCCAGATCCGAGATCGAGACAGCCTTGCGGCCGGCCAGCCGATGTTTGGGCGACACCACGAACGTCAGCGCATCGGTGTAGATCACGGTGGATGTCAGCCGCTCGTCCGGCGGATCGAAGCTGATCACACCCAGCTCCAGGTTGCCATCCAGCAGCTCGTTGGGGATCTTGCTCGACAGGCTGCGGCGCACGCGCACGTTGACCTTGGGGTACAGCCGCCGGAAGTTTTCGATGTGCCGCAACAAGTAAAGCGAAGTAGATTCGTTGGCGCCCACCGTGAGCGTGCCGGCGGAGTTGTCGCGCAGTTCGGCCAGCGAGTTTTCCATCTCGTGGCGCAGGTTTTCGAAGCGCCGCGCGAAGTCCAGCACCGTGCGCCCGGCGTCGGTCAGCACCAGATCTTTGGCGGAACGGTCGATCAGCTTTTCGCCTAACTCCGTCTCGAGGCGCTGCAAAGCCAATGAGATCGCGGGCTGTGTGCGCAACAGCCGCTCCGCCGCGCGCGAGAAGCTTTTCTCGGTGGCGATTGCCAGGAAAACCTGGAGCGTGTGCAACTCCATGTGTCGACCAGCATAACAGGAAGTTATAGGTACTCACAGTAGTATAAATTTGGTGAATTGGGTGAACGCGCAGGTTAAGGCTTCTTGGACCGGGCTCTTGAGATCAAACCGATGCCAGAGTCAGCGGAATTGGCTGGCTGCCGTCCGTATCGAAGACGTGCAACTCACGGGCCAGCTGGGCGGCAACCACGATTTGCCCCGACCTCGCCATTAGTTGCCGGTCGCCATGCAGCGCCGCGATCACTCTACCGATAAACTCCGGGCTCTCGCTATTTGAAATGTCGAGCCGACCATCACGAGCGGCCTCTATAACGGCCTCGGTTCTCACTAGCCCTGGGTAAAGCGACACGACTGCCACGCCGCTTGGGCGAAGCTCATGAGCCATGTCCGCAGACATCTTGTCGGTAGCTGCCTTGGCGATTCCGTAGATTGAATTGCCGACGTATTTTTGTGCGGCCCAGAAGCTAATGTTGACGATCAGCCCCTTCCGGCGAGCGACCATCCCGGGCGCCGCGTGCGCGCTCGCGACAAATGCCGAGCGAACCCCAGTGACCATCATGCTGCTCCAGCGGTGCGGCGGCTGTCGCCAAAACGGCAGGGTCCAAGTGAATTCGCCATTCTCCGTCATTCGTTCGTAGCCTCCCCAGGCGGAATTGACCAACAGATCCAGATACATCCCATCTTGGGCCAGTCTATCGAAGACACGATCCGTATCGGAGTCATCGGAGTGATCGCAACGCAGTCTGGTAATCGACTGCGGGAGGTCTGCCGAGTCGATTCGCCGACCCGTCGCATAAACGGTAAAGCCTTCCGCCGCGAGGCCGAGGGCCACACCTCGTCCCACACCGCGCGAGGCTCCGGTGACCAGCGCAATTGGCATGGAGCTTATTCTAACCGGCGGACGAGGGACCGGACGGAGCTTCACGGGGGCCGTGCCCAACGCGGGTTAGTATAATAAGTGCTTATGCGATCCACTAATATTATAAATTTGCTAAATTGAGCGCCTCCTGGCCATAATGGCTGAATACGGCGGTTTCTATGAGCGATCGAGTCTACATCTTCGATACCACGCTGCGGGATGGCGAGCAGTCGCCGGGCTGCAGCATGAACGTGCCGGAGAAAATCCGGATGGCGCGCAAGCTGGTGGAGTTGGGCGTGGACATTCTGGAGGCCGGTTTCCCCATCGCTTCGGAAGGCGATTTCGAAGC
>JBEKTJ010000053.1:0-34809 GCA_049516155.1 Bryobacteraceae bacterium | reverse complement strand
TTTCCGGGCGACGACTTTCGCATTGAGTTAGCCCGGCGTGTTTACTCTAGTGGTATTCAGCATACTAACCAAGTGCAGTGTGAAATCGATTGGTGGATCTTTTGGGGACGTCTGGCGGGTGGTTTGAACCGCAATCAGCAGAACGACATTTACCAACGCCTCTCTGGATTCCTGCTGCCGCGCGGCGGCAAGAAACAGCGTCTCAACAGCAGCCTGCTGCGCGAGATGTGGCGCACCGCCGCCAGCCTGGAACTGCTGCCGATTGGCACCAAGGTCGAACTGGGCGACGCGCTGGTGCGCCGTGTCAAAGCCGGCGATTTCCGCGAGAGCGAGCTATGGTGTTTATCGCGCCTGGCCGCGCGGCAGCTTTTCTACGGGCCGATCAACCAGGTGGCGCCGCCGGCCGCGGCCGCGCGCTGGGCCGAAGCGTTGCTGCCTGTGGATGCCTCTGGAGTGGGCGACGCGTTGGCGGCCATTGCGCGCCGCACAGAAGATCCTACGCGCGATTTGGCCCCGGCAACGCTCGGCGCCGTGCGGCGCAAGCTGGAACAGCTACCGCATGCGGGCCGCTATCTGGCTATCTTGGATGGCGATGAAGAGCGCGACGACCGCGCGTTGGGCCGTATCTTCGGTGAAGAACTACCGTCCGGTTTAGTGCTTGCGCCGCCGGACTAGCGTACCCATCCCAACTAAACCCAAGGCCATCAACATATAGGTGGCGGGCTCAGGAGAACTGGGACCGTCCGTCGTCAACACACCGTCGTACATCACGCCGAAGGGGCTACCGCCCACAAGCTGATAAGCGTCGATCACTAAGGTATAGGTTCCAGCCGACAGATTCAGAGGGATGACTGCGTCATTGTTAGCGAGGCAACCAATCGCCGAAACTGCGCAGTTGCTTCCCAGCACCCCGTTGGCCGCAAACTCCAGCGTGCCGCCGCTTCCGGTTCCGCTGCTCACGGTTCCGCTATCGAGCCAAACGCCTGCAGTGTCGTCCGCCCAAATATCGAAGTTGCCGCTGGCGGCTGTCGCTAACGTGAAGGTCTGATAGAAGATCGCGGTGGGCGTTCCGCCGACCGTAGTGGCTGGAGGATTGCCGGGGCCCGCAGTGCATCTGCCAGTGGACACTACAAAGGTGTTGCAACCCGTGTCGCTGTACGAAATCCATTCGTAGTCGTTGGAGTTCGTCGGGACCGCCCAAGCGGGCGATACCAGAACACTGGCATTGGTCCCTGTCCTGTTATTGCTTCCGAGGTTTGGCGCACTCCAGATGTCGATCGTCCCCGCCAAGGCCACTCCGCCAAACTGCGCCGGCATGCCCGCAACCAGAGCCGATACCAATACACCCAAAGATATACTCCGCAAACCTGCCACCGATGGCATGAAAGACCCTCCTCCCAAGTAATCTAACGCACATTCCGCGCCAACGCAATTGTTTAAACCATTTTAATCTTAGTATTTATTACCGGCACTTTTCTTATAAGATTTCAAGCCGCTTCTAGCGTCCGGCCGAGACTTCATCCGTGGGCGCCGAATAGACCTAAACCTTTGTCTCGGAAGGCATTACCAAACTCAGCGCATGGGCATCGCTCACAGCACCACTGCGGGGTGATATACCTTCGGTAGTACCGCCTCGCCGATGGCGATCAGTTCGCCGTCGCCGGAAACCGCTTTTACGTAGCGTGTATCCTCTCGTATACGGAAAGGCGACACCGGGAAGTTGCGTCCCTGCCGGATCTGTCCCGCGGTCAAAGGCTCCACATAGACGCTGGGGAAATCGGGTAACATACAAGCGGCCGGAATCAGCGCTTCCGCCAGGCGGTCCCGAGCGGCCAGTTCCTGCAGTTGCGGAATCGTGTGCGCCTGTTCCAGCTTGAACTCCGCGGATGCCATGCGGCGCAGTTCGCGCAGGTGCGCCCCGCACCCCAGGGCCTGCCCCAGATCGTGCGCGATCGAGCGCATATACGTCCCGCCGGAGCAATGCGCGCGCACGCGGGCCTCGGAACCGCGCACTTCCAGCAGTGTCAGCTCATGGATGCGCACCGGCACGGGTGGCAGATCCACCGGCACTTTCCGGCGGGCCAACTTATACGCGCGCACGCCATCGACTTTCTTGGCCGACACGGGCGGCGGCGCTTGCAGGATCTCGCCCCGAAAATTGTCGAGCAGCCGTTCCAGCTCTCCGCCGCTAACTTGCGGCTCCGTCTGCTGGGATGTCGGCGCCCCGCCCCGGTCGTATGTATCGGTGGCGAAGCCGAAATGGATCAGCGCCTCGTAAATCTTGTCGCTGCGCGTGTAGAACTGTGCGAGACGCGTGGCGCGCCCGATCACCAGAGGCAGCACTCCGGTGGCGATCGGGTCCAGCGTGCCCAGGTGGCCGATCCTTTTGGTGTTGGCGATGCGGCGCATCTTGCCGACTACGTCGTGCGACGTCCAGCCCTCTTCCTTGTCTACGACAATGACTCCGTCCACGTTTAAGGTTCCTTGGCCGCGCTGCACGCCTGTTTATGCGCCGCTCACCCGCACTCCGCGTGGCGCTACGCGCACGGGCAATACGGTGGCTCCCTCGCCTTGAATGGCCTCCGACACACGCAGTTTCGCGCCCCGGTCGACCAGGAACAGGACACATCCGCCGCCACCCGCTCCGCAGACTTTGGCGCCCACCGCGCCATGGCGCCGCGTGACCTCCACCAGCCGGTCGATCAGCGGAGTGCTAATCCCCGGAGCGTTCTTCTTGCGGTGGGTCCACTCCTGCCGCAGCAGGCGCGCCACTTCATTCCAATCGGGTTTTTCGAGCGCCTGCCGCATGGCGCAGGCGATCTGCGCGATGCGGTCGAAATTGCGGTGCACCGCCCGGTCGCCGCCGATGTGCGCCTTCATCACCTCCCAGTTATTGATGCCGGAATTGCGCGGCACGCCCGTATATGCGAGCACCACGCGTTCGTTGAGGTCATTCGCCTCCACCGCTACGGCCTTGCGCACCACGCCCGCTTCGGTCAACTCGATAGCGCTGACGCCGCCGTACATGGCTGGATAATAGTCCTGGCAGCCAGTGGGCACCCGGATAATCCGGGCCTCGATATTTTGCGCGATTTCCCGCAATTTTTCGAGCTTATGGCCTGCGTTGGTGAGCCGATTGAACGCGGCGGCAAGTGCGATGATCAGGGTCGACGATCCCGAGATGCCGGCCCCGGCCGGGGCCTCGGAATCGGTCGCCAGGTCGAGCCCGGTAGCTGGGGCGAAGTATCGCACCACATGCGCGGCCAGCGGGAGCTTGTAACGCCGGGCGGCGCGCAACGCGGCCAGCGATTCAAATTCCTCTTGGCCGTGCAGATCGCGCGAGCGTAGCGTGATGCGCGCATCCGCGCGTGTCTCGATCGCGCAACTGGCGTAGCGGTCCACGGCAAAGTTCACGGTGACCGGCGCGGCGTGGAACAGGTATAGCGGCCAGATGTCGAGGGTGCCGCCAGCCATATCCACGCGGCATGGAGCCTTGGCTGTTATCTTCATGTGGACACAAGCGCCCTGGCGTGGGCCGCTCGCTAAACCGCCTGGCGCGCCACGCAGAACCGGTCGAACACCTGCGTGAGGATGCGGGCGATTTCCGCGGGTTCGCGGCGTTCGATCTCGCCGCGGTGCAGCATGTAGACGGGCCTTCCGTCCTGGAATAGCGCCATGGAGGGCGAGGATGGCGGGTAATCGGACAACCGGGCCCGTAAGCGAGCTACCGCGGCTTCGTCGCCGCCTGCAAAAACGGTAGCCACCGTCGAAGGACGCACCGGATGCTTCAGAGCGATCCCGATTGCCGGCCGGGCCCTTCCGGCGGCGCAGCCGCATACGGAATTCACGATCATCAACACGGCGCCGCTTTCCGGCCCCAACAGGCGGTCCACATCTTGCGGAGTTCTGGCCTCTTCTACACCGTATTGGGTGAGGTCCTGGCGCATCGGCGCGATGAGTAGTTCAGAGTAGGGCACAGTGCGATTGTACCGCGCTTCTCAGAAGCCCGCCCCGTCATGTTGTAATAAACGTCAATGTCCGCAATGTCCGCCACTATCACCAAGAAGCTGCGCAGCCAGGAATGGTTCGCCGACCCCGCCTACTACGGCTTCGCGCGCCGCGCCTGGCTGCGCTCGGAAGGCTTCACCGCCGAGATATTCCAAAATAAGCCGGTCATCGGCATCTGCAATTCCTGGAGCGAGTTGAACAACTGCAACGCCCACTTGCGCACGGTCGCCGAAGCCGTGAAGCGCGGGGTCTGGGCGGCGGGCGGCTTCCCCCTCGAATTCCCACGATTTCGTTGGGTGAGATGTTCATGCGGCCCACCACCGTGCTATTTCGCAACCTGATGGCCATGGACGTGGAAGAATCCATCCGCGCCAATCCGCTGGATGGTGTGGTGCTGCTCTGCGGCTGGGACAAGACCATTCCCGCACAGCTCATGGGCGCCGCCAGCGCGGACATCCCGGCAATCATGGCGCCCGGCGGTCCCATGCTCGCCGGTCAGTGGCGCGACCAGCGCGTTCCGGCGCCGTTCAACTCCGCGCTGGTGGCCGGTCCGTCATCGCCCGAGTAGCCCTGGGCGCCATTGCCGGCTAGTGTCGTGATAGTGCCGCCTGGGGTTCCCTTGCGTACGCGCTGACCATAATATTCCGCAATGTACAAGTTTCCCCACACATCTTCGGTCACGCCTCGAGGGCCATTCAACTCGGCGGCGGTGGCCGGACCTCCGTCGCCAGTGTCGCCGGGTGCGCCATTTCCTGCCACTAATGTGATTGTGAACTGGGGGCGCCTGAGGCCACGCCGTTGTCATCGAGGCGGCCACCAGCGTGCAAACTGTGGGCTGATTTTGGCCGAGCCTAAAATTTCACGATGGAAGGGTCGAAGCAGGCTATGCTGGAGAGCCTGAATCGCCATGCCGAGGAAGACCGAACAATACGTTCCGCAGATAAAGCACGGTTTTCCACGGGACTGCCCAAAGACGACGTATCCCAGGAAAATTACGGTAGGCGCGTTGCTTTAGATTGCGGAACAGATTAAACACGGCCAGCATGTTGAAATCCTCCTGGATCGGTGGGGAAGTTCAGGAAGGTTGTTCAAGATCGCGGGTTGGCAATCGTAAGTCGTGGAGGGCGAAAACAAACCAAGACCACCATGCTTGTGGTCACGCCGGGATGGCTTGCTGATCATCCTGAATGCTAGGGGCTCGGTTAAATCTGTTGCCCAATCTTGGCTCTCGAGCGTAGAGTTCTTGAAGGATCGCACCGACATTCAGGTAGCAGGCTCTCAAGCAGGTAGCCGGATCTCAAGGCCTACCTGCATTCACGCAACGCCGTATCAGATAGAGGTTCACCAAGAATATCGATAGGATTGAACGCGGCGTTAACAGCCGCCGGCTCATGATCGTCCCACGCGGTCACGGCATCTCTCGGCGCGTCCTGCCTGGATTCGAGCATGTTTTCTCCATCCGGCGAAACTCTTTAGACGATCCGATTCCTAGCATGCCGCAACGACATTTCTGTTTTACACAATTCCGAAGCCAAACGGCAATCTGACGTCGCCTGAGGAACGCCTGACCGCAGTGGGCGGCTTCTTCAGTCGGAAGTCTCAAGCTGTTTAATGACTGCGCCTTAGAAGTTCACGATACTCGCAAATGAATTGGCGTCCAGGCTCGCGCCGCCCACCAGCACGCCGTCGATTTCCGGCTGCGCCATCAGAACCCGAACGTTATCCGGCTTGACGCTGCCGCCGTACAGGATACGCACCGCATCGCCGGCTGCCGCTCCATAGCGTGCGCGCACCTGCCCGCGTAGTACGCGATGCGCATCGGCAGCGATTTCCGGCGTCGCTGTCTTCCCGGTACCGATGGCCCACACCGGCTCGTAAGCGATCGCGATCCGCGCGAATTGCTCGGGGCTGAGCAGCGCGATGCCAGCGCGAAACTGCAGCGACAACCAAGCGTCGGTCTCGCCCGATTCCCGCTCCGCCAGCCGCTCCCCCACACATACGATGGGAGTCAGTCCGGCGTCCAATGCCGCTACGGTCCGCTGCAACACCGTCTCGTTGGTTTCTTCGAAATACTGGCGCCGTTCACTGTGCCCGACCAGCACATGGCTGCACCCGGACGCCTTGATCATCGGCCCGGAAACCTCGCCCGTAAAGGCGCCCTCCTTGGCCCAATACAGATCCTGCGCGCCGATGCCGATGCGCGTGCCCTGAGCGGCTGCGACGGCCGCGGCGATGTTCGTGTAGGGCGGACAGATCACGATCTCGCAATGCTCCGACTTCTCGACTTGAGGCCGGAACTTCTCAAAAAACAGGGTTGTTTCGGCGGGGTTCTTGTACATCTTCCAATTGCCCGCCATGATTGGCTTTCTCATATAATTTGCGGTAAGAAACTGGCGCCTTTCGCGATATGCGCGCCGAAATTTTCGGCCACGGTCTGGCCGATATCCGAAAGCGACGAGCGCAAGCCAAGGTTGACTCCGTGCCTGGCGCGCGGGCCGCTGACCAGCAGCGGAACATACTCGCGGCTATGGTCCGTAGATGGCGTGGTGGGGTCGCAACCGTGGTCGGCTGTGAGGATGGCGAGGTCGTCGTCACGCTCCGCGGCGAAGAGACTCGGCAGCCATGCGTCGAACTGCTCCAGCGCCGCCGCGTATCCTTCTACGTCGTTGCGGTGCCCGTATTGCTGATCGAAATCCACTAGGTTGACGAAGATCAATCCGTCGTCGAATGACCGCATGGCTTCCAGCGTATGCGCCATGCCGTCGTCGTTACTCTTGCTTTTCGAGTAATCGCGTATGCCGCGGCCCAGGAACACATCGAAGATTTTGCCGACGCTGTGTACCGGAATTCCGTGGCCGTCGAGCTCGTCGAGCAGCATGCCGCGCGGCGGCGGTACGGCGTAATCTTTGCGATTGGGCGTGCGCGTGAACGATCCCGGCGAGCCAGTGAACGGACGCGCGATCACGCGTCCCACTTCATACGGTCCGCGCAGAAGCTCGCGGGCGGTTTCGCAGATTTTGTAGAGTTCCCAAAGCGGGATGACTTCTTCGTGCACGGCCACCTGGAAGACGCTATCGGCCGACGTGTAGACGATCGGCGAGCCGGTGCGGATGTGCTCCGCGCCGAGTTCCTTGATGATTTCCGTTCCCGATGCGGCTTTGTTGCCGAGCGTGTGGCGGGCGATGCGGCGCTCGAATTCGTCCATGACTTCGCGCGGAAAGCCATGCGGATAAAGCGGGAAAGGCTTCTCCAGATGGATGCCAGCCATCTCCCAATGGCCGGTGGTGGTGTCCTTGCCGGGCGAAGCCAGCGCGCAGCGGCCGAAGCATCCGGAAGGCTCGACGGCGGGCGGCAGCCCTTCTATCGGCTTGATGTTGCCGAGTCCGAGGCGGCACAGGTTTGGCAGGCGCAGAGGACGGCGGTGCGCGATGTTGCCCAGCGTATCGCTGCCGGTATCGCCGTATGCGGCGGCGTCGGGCATCTCGCCGATGCCCACGCTGTCAAGCACGATCCAGATCACGCGGCGGAACACAATTTGAATGTAGCATCGTTACACGTGCGCACCGTCTGGAAGTCCGCATGATCCACAGTAAGGATCGTGGACAGAGACTCGCTTTTTGCCAGATATCGACGCCAGGACAGCGCTCCGGGCGTGGCGAATTTCCATGCCGCTTCCACTCCGCCCTTCGGATGTCGTCAACGGCAGGCAACGGTGACGGAACGCATCGGCACGGGATTGATGCCGCCGGTCCTTCCTGTCGAGGATCGCCAGGATCGCGCCCCTGTCGATGAGGGCGTTACCGGGCATACCGCCGGCCGAGGCGCTGGCAGATCGATTGCCGGGAAGTTTCCGCGCGCAGAGGGTCGCGGCCCGCCAATGCGCCAATCGAGGCCGCCACCGACTTATGCAGCCTGCGCTTCTCGTTGGCTTCGGCAGGGTCGGCAGTACTCCTAGGCAGCCAATTCCGGATCGCCGAGTCCACAAGCGCTGCAATCGAAGTCTTGCGGAGTCGCACCTTGCGATTCATGAACAACATTGTAGTGCATCGGGTGATTAAGTGCACGCCAGAGTGCGATGTGATAAGCAAGACTCATGAATACAAAAGTACGCATCGGCCGCGCCGGGTGCGGCATCGCGGCCCTCGCCTTCCTGGCTGGGGCCGCCAACCTGTTTGCGCTCGACAATGGACTGGCGCGCACGCCGCCCATGGGCTGGAACAGTTGGAACAAGTTCGCCTGCAACGTCAGCGAAGACCTGATCAAGCAGGCCGCCGACGCCATGGTCTCGAGCGGCATGCAAGACGCCGGCTATCAGTACGTCGTGATCGACGATTGCTGGCAGGTGGACCGCGACGCGCAGGGCAACATCATCCCCGATGCCAAACGCTTTCCGACGGGCATGAAGGCGCTGGCCGACTACGTACACGCGAAGGGGTTGAAGTTCGGACTGTATTCCGACGCCGGTACCGGCACCTGCCAGAACCGCCCCGGCGGGCGGGGCTACGAGTTCCAGGATGCGCGCCAGTATGCCGCGTGGGGCATCGATTATCTGAAGTACGACTGGTGCAACCACAGCACGCAGGATTCAGCAGCTTCGTATTCCATCATGCGCGATGCGCTTAAGAAATCGGGCCGGCCGATCGTATTCAGCCTTTGCGAGTGGGGATCCACGAAGCCCTGGCTATGGGCGGGCGACGTGGGAAACCTATGGCGCAGCACCGGCGACATCGTCGACAAGTGGGACGGCAAAGAGAAGTGGGGCGGTCTCGGTGTAGTGCAGATCCTGGATCTGCAGGACGGCCTGGAATCCTATGCCGGTCCGGGCCACTGGAACGACCCCGATATGCTGGAGGTCGGCAACGGCGGGATGAGCCTTACCGAATATCGCGCGCACTTCAGCATGTGGTGTCTGTTGGCGGCGCCCTTGATGGCCGGCAACGACATTCGTAGCATGCAGGGCGATATCCGGGACATTCTCACTAATAAGGATGTGATCGCCATCGACCAGGACCCGCTGGGGCGCGAGGGCCGCCGGGTAAAGCGCACCGACGGCCTGGAGGTATGGGCGAAGCAGCTTGCGGATGGCGGCCGCGCCGTGGCGTTGCTGAACCGGACCGCGGCGGAAGCGAACATTACTTTGGCTTGGACCGACTTGGGCTATCCGGACCACGTCACGGCGAAGGTGCGCGATCTTTGGGCCCACAAAGATCTCGGCGAGAAGGCTGGCAGTTTTTCGGCGCCGGTGCCCAGCCATGGCGTGGTGATGGTTCGGGTGGAACCGTGAGTTAGGGCGGGGTTCCGCCGATTAATCCGCGGACTTCGCCATCTCGAGCATCGTGACGGGCAGTCGTTCGTTTGGGAATTCCCGCTGGACTCGCCAACCATGCCGAAGATAGAAATTAACAGCGTTTGCGTTGGACTTGACAACGCGAAGCCGGAACGCTCCGCGGCCACGCCCGGCTATTTCAGCTTCGCCTTGCGCGAGTAGTCTTTGCCCAAGGCCGCATCCCCGATTTTCTCGAAGCACCCAGAGGTCGCTTATCCACTCTCCACTCGTCAGGACCATCCCCACGATACGCGTGTCGACGACCGCGACCCAGGCGAGAGACCAGTCCTCTTCATCAATGGGTAGCGGGGCGGGAGCCCAGAGACCGCCATAGATTTCATCCACGACCGTCTGCACCAACGATCGGACAGAGTCCTGTTCACCGGGCTTGGGCCTTCGTATGACTACTGCGTCATCGCGTACAAGTATCGTCAAGCCGCAACGCTTCCGATTGAGGCTTAGTGTGGCACGAAGCCTCTCCTACGACTTCGTCTTAGGCGGCACGAAATCCGGCGGCAGGGCCGCGCCCTCGCCGAAGAAATAGTCGTCCATCTGCTTGATGAGAAACTCCTGCGCTTCCTGCGTCCCCAGGTTGAGCCGGTATTCATTCATGAGCATCTTCATGTGCTCCACCCACATCTTCCAGGCTTCTTTCGAGACGTTGTCGTAGATCTTCTGCCCCAGCGGGTGCCCCTCGAACGGAATCTCGTCCAGTCCCGGCAGTTCTCTTTGCAACTTCACGCAATGCACCATCCGCGCGCCGGGCGGCGCATCGATACCGGCCGGATTCACCGGCCCGCTGCTGCATCCCATTTCTTTCTCCTCGCCATTTTAGGATACTACGCGGACAGGCTGGGAAGCCTGTCCTACTTTGCGGTGAAGTTCCATTGCGAGATCACGCGGGTGTCGCGCTCGTATCCCAGCACACTGACCGAAGCCGTGCTCAGCGCGAAGAATCTGCCGGCATCGGGAGGCAGCCCCAGCCAACAGGCGGTCAGGATGCGTAGCACGTGGCCGTGCGCGAACAAGGCCACATCGCCGCCGGCCTTTACCGCGCGCTCGATAACGCGGCTGGCGCGCGCGGCCACCTGCTGGATGGTCTCGCCTTGCGGCACGGGCGACGTCCAGATGGTCCAGGCCGGCACGGTTTCCTGGATCTGTGCGCTGGTGCGCCCTTCATAAGCGCCATAATCCCACTCGCGCAGGTCGGGTTCGAGCTGGGCCGCACCGCCGTAGCCTGCCAGCCGGCAGGTTTCGCGCGCGCGCTGCAGTGGACTGGTCAGCACCAGGGCGAACGGCCGGCCCGCAAGGTAATGTCCGATTTCCGCGGCGTGCCGTTCACCGGCTGCCGTGAGGGGCAGATCCGTGCGCCCGGTGTGCTGCCCCGAGAGGCTCCACTCGGTTTCTCCGTGACGAATCAGCCAGATTTCCGAACGGGAATTGGGCATTGGCATGGTGGGTATGTTAAAGCATACCCGATAGAGCGAGAATAAGGAACATGCCCCTAGACCCGAACGCGGGCAAGCCCGCGCAGCCCTCCATGCTGGTGAACGTTCCCCGTTTGATTACGGCCTACTACACGGGCCGGCCCGATCCCGCCGTGCGCGCGCAGAGGGTGTCGTTCGGCACATCCGGGCATCGGGGATCGTCGTTTGCGTTGTCGTTCAACGAGGCCCATATCCTGGCCATTACGCAGGCTATCTGCCAGCACCGCAAGCAGGAAGGGATTACCGGGCCGCTGTTTCTGGCCATGGATACGCACGCGCTTTCCGACCCTGCCTGGGTCAGCGCGTTGGAAGTGCTGGCCGCCAACGGCGTGGAGACCATGATCGACAGCGCGGGTGGCTATACGCCCACACCGGCGCTATCGCACGCCATTCTCACTTACAATCGCGGGCGTAAGGATGGGCTGGCCGACGGCATCGTGATCACGCCCTCGCATAACCCGCCGGACGATGGCGGCTTCAAATACAATCCGCCCAGTGGCGGGCCGGCGGATACTGGCGCGACGGGTTGGATAGAGAACCGCGCCAACGAACTGCTGGAGGGCGGGCTGCGCCAGATCCTGCGCATGCCTTGCGAAGGCGCGCGAAAAGTGTCGACGACGCATCGGCACGATTATGTTTCGGCATACGTCAACGATCTCGGCAGCGTGCTGGACATGGACGCCATTCGCGGCGCCCAGCTCAACGTGGCCGCGGACCCTCTGGGGGGCGCCGGGGTAGCCTATTGGGGGCGCATCTCCGAGCGCTACGGAGTGCCGCTTACACTGCTGAACGATACGGTCGACCCGACCTTCCGATTCATGTCCGTCGATTGGGATGGCAAGATCCGCATGGACTGCTCGTCGCCATACGCCATGGCCGGATTGATCGCGCTGAAGGACCGCTTCGATGTTGCGTTCGCTTGCGATACCGACCACGACCGCCATGGCGTGGTGACGCGTAGTGCGGGTTTGCTGAATCCGAATCATTACCTGGCCGTGGCGATTTCGTTCTTGTTCCAACACCGGCCCGGATGGCCAGCGGGAGCGGCAGTGGGCAAGACGCTGGTCTCGAGCAGCATGATCGATCGGGTGGCGGCCAGCTTGAAGCTGAAGATGGTGGAAGTGCCCGTGGGATTCAAGTGGATGGTGGATGGACTGTTGAGCGGCGGGTTTGGCTTTGGCGGCGAGGAGAGCGCGGGCGCGTCGTTCCTGCGGCGCGACGGCCCGGTATGGACCACGGACAAGGACGGGATCATCATGGGGCTGCTGGCGGTCGAGATCCTGGCGCGCACCGGCCGCGATCCTGGCGAGATCTACCATGAGTTGACGGAGAAGTTCGGCGATCCCGTTTATGAGCGGATCGATGCGCCGGCCACGCCCGAACAGAAAGCTGTGCTATCGAAGCTTTCGCCGGCCGATTTGCATGCATCCGAATTCGCCGGCGAGAAGATCGTGGCCACCTTGACTACGGCGCCCGGCAACGGCGAGCCTATCGGCGGGCTGAAGGTAGTGACGGCGAATGGCTGGTTCGCGGCGCGCCCGTCAGGCACCGAGAGCGTTTATAAGCTGTACGCGGAAAGCTTTCTGGGGGAGGAGCATCTGCGCAGGATACAGAAAGAAGCCCGCGAGTTGATCGCGCAAACCTTCTCCGGCAAGTAGGACGGGCCTCCGGCCTGTCCTGTACCATCGATGTAGAGGGCGATTGCGCTGGACGAGACCCACTGACGATGAAGACGCATTTCTACACAGTCGCCGTCGAATGGACGGGCAACACCGGGACCGGCACCTCCGGCTATCGAAACTATCAGCGGCGGCACGAAATATCCGCCGGTAACCAAAAGCCCCCAATAGCGGGTTCCTCCGATCCGGCTTTTCGCGGCGATCCGGAGCGTTGGAATCCGGAGGAATTGCTGGTGGCTTCTTTATCCGCATGCCATGAGCTTTGGTATTTGCATTTGTGCGCGGAAGCCGGGATTATCGTGCTTGCCTATATCGACCACGCCGAAGGCCTGATGGAGGAGACGGCCGACGGCTCGGGATATTTCAAGCGTGTGATCCTGCGGCCGCATGTCACCGTCGCGGCCGGCTCCGATCTTGCAATGGCGCGCGCCCTGCACGTCGCTGCGCATGCCAAATGCTTCATCGCCAACTCCGTGAATTTTCCGGTTGAACATGAACCGGAAATAAGCGCCGCATAGCAGCGTGCGCCACGCCTGTCACACGAGTGGACAAGGCTGTCGCCGACAGCCGTTGCTCGCCATTTGAATTTCCTTTATTTCGTGGCTTTTCCAAGCCGAACCCAACGTGTCTGTGTTGGTTCGACACGTGCTGTTCAATCCGGTGCGAGGGGAATCGATGAAACGACTGGCTATGGGCAAGTTGCTGGCTCGAGTTGTCTCTGTGGGAATCCTGCCGATCGTCTGCGGCGGCTTGTTTGCGAATAACTCCAAGATCTCGCCGGACCTGCAGCCTTTGCTGGCCAATCCGTCGGGGACAGTTAACGTTATCGTGCAATACAGCGCTCCCCAGAAGTGCGGCGGGCTGCTGGGCGCCATTCTCTGCCCGGTGGTGAATCTTCTGGGCGGCGTGGTGAATTCGACGTTTTCGCTGCTCAATGCGGTGGCTGCCACGGTCGAAACAAACAACGTGGTGGCGTTGTCCAACCAGTCGAACGTAACCTATATATCCCTCGACCGGCCGTTGGTGGCGGCCCTCGACTACACCACTCAGGCGGTCAACGCCCCGCAGGTCTGGAACTCGGGATGGACGGGAACTGGAATCGGCATCGCCGTGATCGATAGCGGGATCTACCTTCATCCGGACCTGAATGTGGCGGGAACGAATAAATCGCGGGTAGTGTACCGGCAGAGCTTCGTGCCCGGAGTTCTGAACGACGACTACGGGCACGGCACGCACGTGGCAGGCATCCTGGCTGGAAATGGCAGTTCGTCGCAAGAGCCCGGTTCTTTTCGGCTGCTGAGCGGCATCGCGCCCAACGCCAACCTTCTGGATCTCCGGGTGCTGGATGAAAACGGCGCGGGCTCCGACAGCCTGACGATCGCCGCCATCCAGCAAGCCGTGCAAATGAAGAACGCCTACAACGTGCGCGTGATCAACCTCTCGCTGGGGCGCCCGATTTATGAAAGCTGCGCGTTAGACCCGCTGTGCCAAGCGGTGGAATCGGCCTGGAAGAACGGAATCGTGGTGGTAGTAGCGGCGGGCAATCTGGGCCGGAATGGATATGCCAGCATCACCGCGCCGGGCAACAGCCCGCATGCCATCACGGTCGGGTGCATGAAGACCATGGAGACTTATCCCCGGAACGACGACCTGATTGCGAGTTATAGCTCGAAGGGCCCGACCTATATCGATCAGACGCTAAAGCCGGACCTGGTGGCTCCCGGCAATCTGGTTGTGTCGCTGCTGGATCCCGGCTCCACGCTGGAGGCCGAGTTCCCGGCGAATATCATGCCGCCGTCCTACTATACGGCTTCCGGCACCGGGCCGGCCATGTATTTCCAGCTAAGTGGCACCAGTATGGCTACACCGGTGGTTGCTGGAGCAGCCGCTGTGATGTTACAGCAAAATCCCGGACTTAGTCCCGACACCGTGAAAGCGCGGTTGATGCAGACGGCCACGAAGAATTTTCCGCTGACGAGCACTGCGACCGACCCGGTAACCGGCGATACTTACGTGGACACCTACGACATCTTCACCGTCGGGGCCGGGTACGTAGAGATCAATGCCGCGCTGGCCAGCACGGCAGTCGCGCAGAATAGCGCGGAATCGCCATCCGCGCTCTATAGTCCCCTGCTGGGTTTGATGAACGTGACGGCAAGTTCCGGCTCGATTTGGGGCTCTAATGCGGTATGGGGGACCAATGCAGTCTGGGGCAGTTCCGTGCTGCTTGGGGGCACCAATGCGGTTTGGGGGAGCAACGCCGTTTGGGGCACTAATGCAGTATGGGGCACGAACGCGGTTTGGGGCAGCAACGCAGTTTGGGGAAGCAATGCCGTGTGGGGATCCACCACTGGTTACGGCGAGAACTGACTTGCAAGGCCCGGCCGCTCCATGAACCTGAAATCGAAAATCTACGTTTTCGCCGTCGCCCTGGCCGGGCTCGCGTCCGTGGGGTGGTGTCTCCACCGATGGGATTCGCAGGACCTGCCGCGCTTCTTCTGTTATCTGATTGTGTCGGCGCTGGCGGCCGGACTTAAGGTAAACCTTCCGGGCATTCTCGGAACAATGTCGGTCGGCTTCCTATTTGTGTTTATCGGCATCACGGAACTGGGTCTGGCGGAGACAGTGGTTCTCGGATGCGTAGGCACCCTGGTCCAATGCCTTTGGAAACCGAAGCGGCGGCCCGCGCTGTTTCAGATTGCTTTCAGCGTTGCTAGTACCGGGCTGGCAATCCTGTTCGCCTATTCGTTCTACCACTCGCCTTGGGTGTTCCGGTTGGACCGGGGCGGTCCCTTGCTGCTTATCGTTACGGGCCTGCTTTATTTTGGCGCGAACACGGCGCCTATCGCCGGCGCTATCGCTCTTTCCGAAAGCAAGCCGTTCGGCCAGACGTGGCATAGTTGCTACTTCTGGTCGTTCCCGTTTTATCTATTGGGCGCTTCCGTGGCGTGGGTTCTAGGTTTTGTCGGCAAGCAGTTGAATTGGACCAGCTCAGTGATGTTACTACCCGTGATCTACCTGATCTTTCGGTCGTACCGGTTGTATCTGGGGCGGCTGGACGATCAGAAGCGGCACGCGGAGTCGATTGCGGACTTGCATCTGCGCACGATCGAGGCCCTGGCGCTGGCCATTGAAGCCAAGGACCACAAGACGCACGAGCACCTGCAGCGTGTGCGCACCTATGCCGTCGAATTGGGTAAAGACATGGGGTTGAAGGATGGAGATCTGGAGGCGCTGAGAGCGGCGGCGCTGCTGCACGATATCGGCAAGCTGGCGGTACCGGAGCACATCATCTCGAAGCCGGGCCGGCTGACGCCCGAAGAATTCGAGAAGATGAAGATACACCCCGTGGTGGGAGCGGAGATCCTCGAGCGCGTTTCGTTTCCCTATGCCGCGGCGGCCATCGTGAGGGCGCACCACGAGAAATGGGACGGCACGGGTTACCCTTACGGGCTGAAGGCGGAGGAGATTCCGCTGGGCGCCCGCATACTTACGGCGGTGGATTGCCTGGACGCGCTGGCATCCGACCGCCAATACCGGCGCGCGCTGCCGCTCGATGAGGCGATGGCCGAGGTGGAATCGCTCTCCGGCCGCAGCTTCGATCCGGCCGTGGTCGCCGTACTCAAGCGGCGCTATGTCGAACTGGAACGGATGACACAGGCGCAGCCAGTGGATGCAATCAAGTTATCGACGGATGTGAAAATCGCGAAGGGAGCCGAGCCTGCGGCGGGCTTTCAACGGACTGGGCCGGCGGCTGCAGCCGGTGAAAGCGATTTTCTATGCTCGATCGCCGCGGCCCGCCAGGAGGTTCAGCTTTTATTTGAGCTGGTGCAGGAGCTGGGCAACTCCTTAAGCCTGGACGAGACTCTTTCGGTGGTCGCAGTCCGTTTGAAGAAGATTGTCTCTTACGACGCTGCCGCTATCTACGTGCGCGATGGCGGGAAATTGATTCCCCGTTACGTTAACGGCGACGATTTCCGGTTCTTCTCGTCGCTTGAGATCCCCATCGGCGAAGGCCTGTCCGGGTGGGTCGCGGAGAATCGGAAGCCTATTGTGAACGGGAATCCGGCAGTGGAATCGGGCGACAATGCCCATCCTTCTAAGTGCAGCACCTTGCGATCGGCGCTGGCCGTTCCGCTCGAGGGTCCCAACGGAGTGATCGGCGTGATGACGCTCTACCGCGCGGATCGCGACGCTTTCTCGCGGGATCATCTGCGCATCTTGCAAGCCATCAGCAGCAAGGTAAGCGTGGCGATCGAGAATGCACTGATCTTCCGGCAACTGGCGGACTCCGCCACCACCGACTACCTTTCGGGCCTGCCGAATGCCCGGTCGCTGTTCCTGCGCTTGGATGAGGAACTGTCCCGGTGCCGGCGAAACGGCGATCGGCTCTGTGTGGTGGTGTGCGATCTGGACGGCTTCAAGCAGGTAAACGACCATCTTGGCCATCTGGAAGGCAACCGCGTGCTGAAACAGGTGGCGGAAACGTTGCGCAACCAATGCCGCGAATACGACTATGTGGCGCGCATGGGCGGAGACGAGTTCGTTCTCTTGTTGCCTGGGAATGGCGGCGATTTGATGCGGCAGCGTATCGACGAGCTGCGGCAGGTGTCCGTCGAGACCGCGATTCCGGCCCATAATGTGTGCATGAGCATCGGCGAAGTGTGCTACCCCGACGACGGCTCCGATGCGGAAGAGTTGCTGGCGGCAGCGGACAAGCGGATGTACGCGGCGAAGCAAGCCAAACGGAAGGCAAAAGTGATCGAGTTTCCGGTGCCCCAGGCTTCCCGGCCAGTCTTTCTTGGTGCTACGGACGCTTGCTGAGATGGGGCGGCCAAGCGGCCGCCAATTGGCCTTGTCCCATGCGCGCCAGCGCCCGCACGATCATGCGCAGACGGTCCGGCCAGGGAAGGCGCGCCAGATTCACGCGTACGACGCCGTTGGTAAAGTAAGTCTTGCGCGAATAGTCGATGGCCACTTCCACTACTACGGGGCGCTTCATTTCGGCCAGGGCGCACGCCTGACGCAGTACAGCGTCTATCTCCGAATTCGTGGCCAACATTAGATACTCCGCACCTACCGCGCGGCAGAATGCCGGTAAGTCATAATCCGGCAGCTCGCTGCAACTTTTGCGGCCCAGCGCGGTCTGCTGGAACTGGGCGATCTGTGCCAGTTCGCGGTCGCGCAGCAACAACACTATGATCGGCAATTGGAGTTGCGCGGCAGTCAGCAATTCCAAGCCGGTCATCAGGAATGCGCCGTCGCCCGCCAGGGAAACTACAGGCCGTCCGGGACACGCCAGCGCCGCTCCCAGCGCGGCTGGTACGGCGTAACCCATGCAAGAGTAATCGATCGGAGCCAGGAAGGAACGCGGCCGGTCGAGTCTGAGGCACTCGACGGCCAGGAAGGTGCCGTTTCCGCTATCGGTCGTGTAAATAGCGGCGGGACCCACTAACTCCTGTACGGCCTTGAGTAACTGCGGTGGCGTGACCTTTTCTGCGTCCGGCGGAGCCTCCCAGCCCGACCATACCTTCGCATGGCCCGTCCGGATGGATTCCCTCAGTTCAGTATCCATGTTGCGCGCCGGAAGACCAGGCAGCAGCGCGGCGATGAATGGACCGGCATCGCAAACTACGGGTAAGTCGGCGCGATAGTTCTTGTCCGGCACGGAAGGATCGATGTCGACGTGGATCAATTTGCCAGGTATTTCCAGACCGTAGCTTCCGGTACCGACTTCCGAAAAACGGCAGCCGATCGCCAGGGTCAAGTCGCAGCCAGCGGCGATCTTCCGCACGAACGGCGGCGCGGACGCGCCGAATCCGCACCATAGCCAAAGAGGGTGTCTCTCGGGAAAGATGCCTTTGCCCGTGAATGTGGTGGCTACCGGAGCTTCTAGTCGCTCGGCCAGTGCGACAAGATCCGCGCCTGCGCCCGCGGATCCCAACCCCAGATACAGGAGCGGGCGGCGGGCGGCGGCGAGCAGGGTGCGGGCTTGGTCTAGTTCGGCGGACGGCGGCGGGACAGGCCGGGAGGCCTGTCCTACATCGTCCCGATAAGCGTCGAGGTCGACGTCATGCCGGAAGATATAGTGTTCCGCGGGGACCTCGACGAACACCGGCCCGGCCGGCGCGGTACGAGCAATCCGGCAAGCACGGCGAATCGTCGCGTATAGATCCGCGCCCTTATCGATCAAGAACTGCGCCTTGGTGACGGGACGCGCGATGGCCAGTTGATCGACGGCATGAAGCTGATAGGCCTTGCCAGTGTCGCGGCGGATGCCGCAGGCCAGCACCAGCATGGGGATACCATCCAGATAAGCCTCTGCGATTCCAGAGAGTGCGTGCGTGAGTCCGGCGCCGGGCACCACGTTCGCCGCGGCCAGCATGCCGGAGGAGCGGGCTACGCCATCGGCCATGAATGATGCGCTCTGCTCGTCGGTGACCAGGATCGGGCGAATCTTGGTGGAACGGGCGAGTGAGTCGTATAGTTCGATGTTATGAGTGCCGGGGATGCCGAAGGTGAAAGGAACACCTTCGTCTTCCAGGGCGCGCACAACGATGTCGGCGCCGGTCATTTTCATAGCGATCTTTCCAATAAGCCGGGTGCCTCCTCGCGGACGCGCTGAGCCACCCGATCGGCCAGCGCCATGATGGTGACGTAGGGATTGATTTCGAGCGAATCGGGGAAGAGGCTGGCGTCGGCGACGAATAGCCACGGCAGGCCGTGTACGCGTCCATAGGAATCGGTGACGGAGTCGCTTGGATTGCTGCCCATACTGCATCCTCCTTGCGGATGCGCGGCGGACACCGGCGTCTTGCCGGGCCGGAATTCGGCGGCGGCGGCTATTTCAGGTAGGCGCGCGGCATCGCGGGCCTCAATGGTCGTATCGCGGACAACCGGCATGTGGACGCGCACGGCTCCGGCCGCGAACAGGATTTCCGCCGCCGTAAAGGCGCCGCAGATCAATCCAACGACAGCTTTGGCCTGGAAGCGGTAGTGCACCACCGGCCGGCCGGCTTTATCGATGGCGACGCGATTGTGCTCGTCCGCTTCGTCGCACGCCAACACCAGGATCATCTGCAAACGCGGGAAAGCCCGCATGAACGCACTGTGCGGTTCGCCGAAGCCTGCCAAGCTTTTGGCCGTGATAAACGGAAAGTACATGCATGTTTCCAAAACAAAATGGTTGCTTTCCGCACCGTCGAGATAATAACTCTTGGGGTGGCCCACAAAGTTAGTGATTGAACGCGAGTGTTCGCCCACGATGATGAACGCGGGATGGCTGGTGAAGCCATAACCCAGCCGCGGCAGGCTCCGCGCCATCCCGGAGCGCAGCAGCAGCGCAGGCGTATTCACCGCGCCCGCGCAGAGCACTACGACCTTGGCGTCGATCCGATAATCGCCCGGCTCCCATGCCGAGGGATCGCCCTTTGCCCCAGGGGGCTTGGCGGCGACGCGCACGGCGAGCGTCTTCTCACCGACAGTCAACACTTCGCAGCGAGTGACTACTTCCACGCCATTCCGCTCGGCGCGCGGCAACTGTACGCGGTCGGTGCCTTGTTTCGCCTGATTGGGGCAGCCCAGATTGCAGAGGCTCGATCCGCGGCAACCTCTTATGTTCACTGGAAATTGCCGCACATCGTAATTCAGTTTGCGGCATCCTTCTACGAAGAGCTTGTTATTTTCGTTGATAAGATCGTCTTCTACTAAGTGCGCGTTGTTTTCGGCCATGAACTTACGCGCGCGGCAATCCAGATCGGCGTGCGTTAGTCCCGGCACATTCCATCTGTCGATGACGCGCTGGGGCGGCAACATGGAAGTGCCGGTGTAGACCACGGTGGAACCGCCGTAAGCGCAACCAAAGGCGATCGTCATGGCGCCATCGGCCGTAAGGAAGCCGCCGCCATCTTCATAGAGCGCGCCGGCCATCTCCAACTCGCGGCCGGTGAACTCTTCGTCGCGTAGGCGGGGACCTTTTTCCAGGACGGCGATGCGCAATCCCTGCCGGCAGAGAGGCGAGAGTTCCTGCGCCACGGTTCCGCCGCCCGCGCCGGAACCTACGATTACGATATCGTAAGCGACCCGTTTCACCGGACTGCCTCCCAGCCTCGCGGGCTGGCGGCGTAACCGATGGCTCGGGCGGCTTGCGGCCTGCCGTAGAAACCGGCCAGCACGATGGTGCGCAATCCCCAGAAGCCTACGCGTACCTTTTGAATGCGATCGTCTTGCAGGTGCGCGAGGATGCGTGTGCGGATGGCAGGTTGCAATCGCGTGAAGGGCCGGCCGTAGCGGAGCACGGGCAGCCATTGAATCGCGCGCAGGAAGATGCGGAGTTGCCGCTTGAGCGATTCCGGGCGGTCGCGCAGGAGCGCCTCGATAACCTGAGTGACCTCACACCACTCTCCGTCATCGAGCGCTGCCGCTTCCGGAACGATGGTCGAAACCACGGCGCGGAAAATGGCGGGGTCCGGGTTGAGCGGCATTCCACCCCACGTTATCACGGCATGGATGTCGGCTGAGTCGGGATTCAGTCGTTTTTATAAGCGCTGAAGTTGCACAAGCAGTTGATCCGATCCTTCAGCGGGATGTGGACCGATTTCACTTCCTTAAGTGTCCGATGTTCAGGAAACCTTCCGCAACTCCTCGCGGATCACGCGCCGTAGGGTGTCTTCCAATCCGGGACCGGCCTTCTTGCCCTCCACGTAGTCACGCAATACCTTGTTGATTGCGGTCTGGTAGTTGCCGCCGCCGGCGCGCTCCACTTGATCGCGAAAGTAATTCAGGATGTCGGAATCCAGGCGGATTGTGATGCGTTCCTTGCCCGGCGGCACAGGTATCACGGCGCCGCGTTTGCCTTTGCTGAAATCGTAAGTTTTCATTTGTTTGACATCCAGTGTGCGCCCGCCGGGGTCCGCTCCCACTCGAGATCTTCGAGCACTAACGCTGCTTCGGCAAAGCGAACGCCGTGCTCGGCAATGTTGCCCGCGAGTTTCTCGGGATCCCACGTTTGCCTTGATATTCAAGTTCAGGAGGGGGGGCGAACGCCTTCCCACCTCACATTATCACGGTGTCAGCGGGCGGCAAGTTCTTTGTTACCACAACTGCCACTGATTCCCGAAAAGCACATACACGGCGAGGAGCGCATTGGTGGTCGCATGCGCAATCACGGCGTCACCGAGTCAGCCTCTGCGCGCCGCCGTGAGCCCATAGAGAAGCCCTGTCAGCGTTCCGGCGATCCAGCGACTGCCGTGCAAGCGCGCCAAAAGCGACGGACGGCACCAGCAGGGCCGGCCAAGTGACGCGCCCCAGTGGAATAGATTCGAAATCCTCCGCCATCAGGCGGCGCAGCAGGAATCCCCGGAACGCGAGTTCTTCGGGGATGGGTACAGTAGTTGCGGGCCGCAACGGTCCGGATCGAGATCCAGGCCGCGCGCGTCACGGTAGATGCGCCCGCCAGCGCGGCCGGCATACATCGGTTGCATTACTGTCGTCTTACAACTGTCTTCGTGGGACAGGCGCACGCTTGCGTGCAACCTCAAGGATCTCCTGCGTGCAAACTACCGTGCAATACTCGCCGTCGAGATTCGCCAGGCTCATAGCGTGTACTTCATCCGCTGTGCGCCACACTCCGCGCCAGTCTTCGCGTCCGAAGGTGAATGCCGCATCTTCCACCAGGTAGGTGTCGAAGCCCAGATTTCCGGCCATCCTCACGGTGGCCTCCACGGAGTTGTTGGTGATAACCCCGACGACCACCAGCAGGGTCTGGTTGGCCGCGCGCAGCCTTGCTTCCAGATCGGTTCCGATGAAAGCGCTATTCGTCTTCTTGGCGATCAACGCCTCTCCGGCGGCCGGCTGGTTTTCCAGTTTGAACTCGTGTCCGGGCTGGCCGGGACGACAGTGGGAATTCGGCTCGATGGAATCGTGCCGGATGTGGTAAACCGGCCTGCCTGTCAAGCGCCAAGCCCGCAACAACGCCGCGATGTTTTTCTCCGCGTCAAGATTGTTGCGCGCACCCCAACTCGGATGGTCGATGGCCTTCTGCAGATCGATCACGATCAAAGCCGCATCGGCAGGCAGGGTTTCGGCACGGGCCTCCGCATTTCGCCAGCCTACTTCGCGGATCGACGCGCACCGGCCTCGATGTAAGTCGTGAATTGCGCGGGCTTACCTGGCGGCGCAATTTCGAACTTGATCTTTAGGTGGTCCTGGTCGACCCGCCCGTACGTCAGCCGATAGCGTGGCGCGGCCGGCTCCGCGCCGCTTACAAAGACGATCTCGCCGCTATCGGCCGCCGCCTGCACTTCATATCGAATGGTGTGCCCTTCGCTGTCGAAGTAGACGGCGTGCAGAGAAGCCTCGGGACCGTCCCGATAAATGACCATCAGATCGTCGTGCACAAAGGCTGCGCGATCCTTGGCAGCCGGATATTCGGACCGGTTCTTGCGCACGAGGATCTTGCCCTGTAAGTCGGGCTTGAAGGAAAAGGATCCGGTGCCCTGTCCCGGCCCGCCACCGCCTTCTCCGATCCAATCGCCCACCAGGGATTGCAGCGGCCCCCAGCCGGAGGCACTGTCAGCCGGACTGGCCTGTAAGCCCGCTACCCCAAGCAAACAGGCCAAAATGGCGGCCCAAAGGACGGCATGTCGCATGAGATTTACTCTATCGCAACTTTTGTGCCCCAGTCACGCCTATCTTTCTCTCAGAGGGACTCTCACGGTCAACGGCGCCGTCGATTTGAACGTTCGAGACTGCTCCCGTGGCGACTAAGCGCGCAACATTGGCCGCGCCGCACACACATGGCTACACAAATAGCGCACTACCCCGCGCTACATTAGTGTGCATGCCCCGTAAGCTGATTTTGTTCTGCCTGGCGGCAGCCATCTCGCACGCCGCCGTTCCCGAAACTGCCAAAGTTGTCAAAGTAGATACTGGCCGCGTGAAGGGCGCGGTGAGCAATGGCGTGGCCGCGTTCAAAGGTGTGCCCTTCGCCGCTCCGCCGGTGGGCGCGCTCCGCTGGAAAGCGCCCCAACCCGCGCCGCGCTGGAAAGGCGTCCGCGAGGCCACGGAATTTGGGCCCCGCTGCATGCAGGGGAACATTTACGGCGACATGATTTTCCGCGACAAGGGTCCCAGTGAAGACTGTCTCTACCTGAACGTGTGGACACCCGCCACATCCGCGAATGCGCGCCTGCCCGTGATGGTTTGGGTCTATGGCGGCGGTTTCGCGGCGGGCGCCACATCCGAGCCGCGGCAGGATGGCGAGAACCTGGCGAAGAAGGGCGTGGTGGTGGTCAGCATGAACTACCGCCTGAATGTGTTTGGATTCTTCTCGCATGCCGAGTTGGCCAAAGAGTCGGGCCACGATTCGTCCGGCAATTATGGCCTGCTCGATCAGGTGGCCGCCCTGCAATGGGTACACCGAAACATTGCCGGTTTTGGCGGCGACCCCGGCAAGGTGACCATCTTCGGGGAATCCGCAGGTTCGTTTTCCGTCAGTGCCTTGATGGCATCGCCGCCGGCGCAAGGCCTGTTCCAGCGCGCCATCGGCGAGAGCGGCGCGTTCTTCGGCAAGGTGCTCGGTCTGAAGGCGCTGGCGGCAACCGAGGCGGCGGACGCTGAATTCGCGGCGTCGGTCGGCGCGCAATCTCTCGCCGATTTGCGCGCCAAGCCCGCCGCCGAACTGCTGGCCGCAGCCGCCAAGCAGAACGAGATCCGCTTCGCTCCGAATATTGATGGATATTTCCTTCCGCAGACGGTGATCGAGATTTTTGCCGGCGGCAAACAGAGTCACGTGCCGCTGTTGGCCGGATGGAACCACGATGAAGGCGGTTATGGGAGTATCTTCGGAAAAGACGCCCCCACCACGGCGAATTTCGTGGCGTACGCGCACAAGAATTTCGCCGACCGCGCCGATGATTTCCTGAAGCTCTATCCGGCTGGGAGCGACGAGGAGGCCAAACGGTCCGCGCAGGACTTGGCGGGCGACCAGTTCATCGCCTTCTCTACGTGGAAGTGGCTCGAGATGCAGGCAGCCACTGGAAATTCGACGCTCTACCGTTATGAGTTCGACGATGCTCCACCCGTGCCCGCAACTGCCGACGCGGATGCCGCCCCACGCGGCGCTTACCATTCAGCCGAAATCGAATTCGTATTCGGCGCGCTGTCCGCGCACAATTTGCCCTGGCGGCCGGAAGACAAAGCGTTGTCGGATCTGATGTCCACCTATTGGTCGAACTTCGCGAAGAATGGCGACCCCAATGGCTCCGGCTTACCTCTATGGCCCGCCTACAGTAGCCAGGCAAACTACCCGGTGATGCATCTCGACGCGGCCTCGCACGCGGCCCCCGACGATCACCGCGGACGCTACGAGTTTCTGAACAAATGAAGTCATTCAAGATTTGCCTGCTCCTCGTGCCGCACGCCCTACTCGCGCTGGGGCAGCCCCGGTACGTAGAGACTTTAGCGCGGACGGGCAGCTTCCCCATCGCGCAAGCCCAGACCTGCGCCGCCATTTACGTCGACGCGAGCGAGTTTCCCGGAGTTATCCGCGCCACCACCGATCTGCAGGCCGATATAGCCCGGGTCACTGGTTGCACGCCCGTCATCACACACGACACCGGGGCCATTGGGGCGCATGCCATCGTCATCGGGTCACTGGAGCGTGGTCCGCTGGTCAAGCGACTGACCGATACTGCTGCCATCGTGGGCAAGTGGGAATCGTTCCTAATCCAGGTCGTACCCAAGCCGCTGCCCGGCGTGGTCAGCGCCCTGGTGATCGCGGGAAGCGACAAGCGCGGGGCGATCTACGGCGCCTACGACCTGTCGGAACAGATCGGTGTCTCACCGTGGTATTGGTGGGCCGATGTGCCCGTCGCCCATAAGGACGCCCTATTCGTAAAGCCCGGCAGATTCATGGAAGGCGAACCCGCCGTCAGATATCGCGGGATTTTTCTCAACGACGAAGCGCCCGCGCTATCCGGCTGGACTAGGGAAAAGTTCGGCGGCTTCAATCACAATTTCTATGTGAAGGTGTTCGAACTTCTGTTACGCCTGAAGGGCAACTATCTGTGGCCCGCCATGTGGGGCAGCGCGTTCAACGAGGACGACCCGCTGAATCCTAAGCTCGCCGATGAGTATGGCATCGTCATGGGGACGTCCCATCACGAGCCCATGCTGCGCGCCCAACAGGAGTGGAAGCGGCACGGCAAAGGCCCGTGGAATTACGCCACCAATCCCGATGTGCTTCACGCATTTTGGGACGAAGGCATCGAACGCAATAAGGCGTACGAAAGCATCGTCACGCTGGGTATGCGCGGCGACGGCGACATGCCCATGGCCGCCAACGGCGATATCGAGGCGAACAAGGCGCTGCTGGAAAAAATCGTCGCCGACCAGCGGGCGATCATCGCCCGGCGCATCGGGCCAGACCTATCCAAGACCCCGCAAGATTGGGCGCTGTACAAGGAAGTGCAGGAGTATTACGAGGCGGGCATGCGCGTCCCAGACGATGTGACTCTGCTCTGGTGCGACGATAACTGGGGTAACCTGCGGCGGCTCCCCACTGCCGAGGAACGCAAGAGAGGAGGGGGCGCCGGTATCTATTATCACTTCGACTATGTGGGTGGCCCCAGGAACTATAAGTGGCTCAATACGAATCCGATTTCCAAGGTTTGGGAGCAGATGAACCTGGCTTATCAGTATGATGCACGGCGCATCTGGATCGTGAATGTGGGCGACCTCAAGCCCATGGAGTTTCCCATCGAATATTTCCTGAGCCTGGCGTGGAATCCGCAGCGATGGCCGCACGATAAGATCGCCGAGTTTGGCAGATTGTGGGCCGAGCGCGAATTCGGCCCAACCTATGCTGTCGAGATCGCGGATATCGTCGCCAAGTATACGAAGTACAACGGCTGGCGTAAGCCGGAGCTTCTGGAACCCGGCACGTTCAGCCTGGAGAACTATGGGGAGGCGGATTCCGTACTGGCCGATTGGCAAGGCCTGACGCGGCGCGCCGAGGAGATCTACCGGAAGCTGCCCGCCGACGCCAAGGACGCCTTCTTCGAGTTGGTTCTGTTTCCCGCCAAGGCGTGCGCCCAGGTGAACGAACTTTATATCGCCGCCGCCAAGAACCGGCTCTACGCCAGCCAGGGACGCGCCAGCGCCAACGATTACGCCGCGCGGGTCCGGGAACTGTTCCAGGCGGATGCGGATTGGTCCGCCACTTACAACCATACACTAGCCAATGGTAAGTGGGATCATATGATGGATCAAACACACATTGGTTACACGGGATGGCAAGAGCCGCGCGTGAACGCGATGCCGGCAGTGACTGAGATACAAGTAGAAGCGCCGGCGAAGATGGGTGTTACGCCGGCGGTGTTGCACTTCGACGCTTTCAATCGCCCCCGTAGGTATATCGAAGTGTTCAATCGCGGACGCGCGGCGTTTGACTTCTCGGCGGCGGCAAGTTCCCCGTGGATCGTGCTGAGCAAAACGCGCGGAACCGTGCAGAAGGACGACGGCGTGTGGGTGAGCGTGGATTGGGACAAAGCCCCGGCGGGAGTGGCTGATGGCTTCGTTAGGGTTTCCGGCTCCGGCGCCGATCCGGTCACCGTCAAGGTCGCATCGTTCCGTCCGCCAGAAGCCGCGCGGGGCAATTTGCGTGGTTTTGTCGAGGCGGATGGCTATGTTTCGATGGAGGCTGCGCACTACAGCAAGAAGAGCGATGCCGGGGCGGTTCACTGGGAAGAGATTGCGGACTATGGGCGGACTTTGTCGTCGATGACCATCTTGCCCTGTACCGCCGCCAGTGTCACTCCGCCGCGCGATGCGCCATCGCTCGAATACCGCATGTATCTATTCGATTCGGGCGCCGTGCACGTTCACACGATCATTGCGCCGACCCTGAATTTTGTGCCGGGCCGTGGGCTGAGATTCGCCATCGCGTTTGACGATCAGCCGCCCCGGATTATCGATGCGCTGGAGCATAACTCACTTCACGATTGGGAGGAGTCCGTGAAGGACGGCGTTCGCACGGTAACGTCCGCGCACTTGCTGTCAGGTTCCGGGTATCACACTTTGAAGTATTGGATGGTGGATCCCGGCTTGGTACTGCAGAAGATTGTCGTTGACTTGGGCGGCCTCAAGCCCGGTTATCTGGGACCGCCGGAGAGTTGGAGGCGTTAGTATGCAAGACAGGCCAGGAGGCCTGTCCTACTAGGTCCGACTCGCCGCCGCGCGCCGCTTGCGGGCGATCTGTTCCAACGCGGTGACCTGCCGCCTCCCATCGAAGCGCTTCGAAACGCCGCGAAGTGAAATCACCCGGCCCCCATTAAGACCCGAACGAATTCGGCGTATCATTGGTGCATGCTTCTCCCCGGCTTTCCCGGAATCGCGACCTCGCTTGGACTATTCGCCATCGTATGGCTCATAGTCTTCCTCAGGACGAGGTCATCGCCTTTCAGATTCGAACCCCGAGGTGTGGATGGCGAGTTCGGGAAAGAGCTGCTTCCGATATATCTGGACATCACCAAATTAATGCTCGGGATAGCGGCTGGCTCCATTGTGCTGCTGGTGGGCTCCTCGAATCTGATCCAACAGTCGGGCGGCCGTTCCCTGAAAACTTTCGCGTCGCCCATGTTCATGGTGGCCATGAGCATCATCTATGGAGTGCTCTTCATGACCTTGCTGGTGCTCCGCTACGAGCATCACCGGCACAACCCGGCGTCGACTTCCTACACCCGGTTCAAATACACGGGGAACCAGGCGTTGGGGTTCAGCGCTCTTGCGTGTTTCTGTATCGGTTACGCCTGGCTGGTGGTGGATGCGACCCGGTAACCATGCGGAAGTCAGGAGACAGAAGTCGGGAGACAGAAGTCGGGAATCACCCGCACATGTGGTATAAATCGTGCGATGGCCGCCCTTGATCGCCGCCGTTTTCTGCAGCTCTCCGCGCTGGCGGCCGTGCCACTCTTCCCGGCGCCATACTCGCGGATGGCCGCTGCCCTGCGCCGCAAGGTGAAGATCACGGACGTCAAATGCATGATTGTCCGCGGCGCCTGGGACTGGAACCTGATCAAGATTGAAACCGATGCCGGCCTCTACGGCATCGGCGAAGCCTATTGGGGCCCCGGCGTTAAGGATGTAATCGCCAAAATCTTCCTGCCGCTGCTGATCGGTGAAGACCCCTTGAACGTGGACAAGCTCTACACCAAAATCCTGATGCGCAACGGGGGCGCGGGCGCCATTGGCGGCGTCACCGTGGAGGCTGCCAGCGGCATCGAAATCGCGTTGTGGGATCTCGCCGGGCGCATCCTGGAAACGCCCACCGTGAACCTGTTAGGCGGCCGATTCCGCGATCGCGTGCGCTTCTATCGCACCATGCAGCTTCCTAAGCAACACGTCGAGGATCCTGCCGCATGGCGCGACCTCGTGCATCAGGCGCGCGCGGAGCGATGGGGCTGGACCGCGTTCAAGTTTCAAGGCGACGGCATTCCGCGCGCCCTCGATCCGCAATATCTGGAACCGGGCCACGACCCTTACACCCGCCAACTGAAAGCCGGCGATATCCGTCAAATCGTGCGATTCATGGAAGTCGTGCGGGAGGAATTGGGACCCGATGGCGAATTCGCCATCGATGTGCACTGGCGCTTCGATACGCGGGACGCCATCGATCTGGCCAAGGCACTGGAGAAAGTCAGGCCCATGTGGCTGGAAGATCCCGTGCCGCCCGAGAACCCCGAAGCCATGGCCTTCGTCCGCAGACAGTCGCCTGTGCCCATCTGCACCGGAGAGAACCTTTATACGCGGCAGGGCTTTTTGAAGCTGGTCGAACTGCAAGCCTGCGACGGGGTGCACATCGACATGCCGAAGTCCGGCGGCCTGCTCGAATCCAAGCGCATCTCCGACCTCGCCGACAACTATTACATCTGGACCGCTGCGCATAATCCCGCTAGCCCCGTGGGCACTATTGCGTCCGCCCACGCGGCGGCCTCCATGCGCAATTTCCGCATACACGAACTGGCGAACTACATCGACTGGTGGCCCGACCTGGTGATCCACGAAGGACCCATTTGGGAAAACGGGTATCTGACGATTCAGGACAAGCCCGGCTATGGAATCGAACTGAATCCGGATGTGGCACGCGCGCACCTTGCGCCGGGGGAGACTTGGTGGGGATAACGACCACGCCTGCGGCGACCCTCCGGGATCTGCAGATTCCGCTGGTGTTTGGCGTCACCGGGCACCGCGACCTCGAGCACGAAAATTTGGAAAAGCTAGAGGTCAGCGTGCGCGGCAAGCTGGAGTATTTTAGGCGGAAGTATGCGCATACGCCGTTCATCTTGCTGTCACCGCTGGCGGAGGGGGCCGACCGCCTGGTGGCGCGCGTGGCCCTGGAGCCGCAGATCGGCGCCCGGCTGATTGTTCCCCTGCCGATGCGCAAGGATTTTTACGAGGAAGATTTCACCAGCCCCGGATCGCTTCTGGAATTTCTTGGGTTGCTCGATCGCGCCGACCAGTCCTTTGTGCTGCCACAGGGTCCGGAGGCGCAAATCCCGAAAAAAGGAGCTGCGCGCGATGCACAGTATCGCGCGGTGGGAGAGTTTATCGTCCGGCATTGCCAAAATCTGATCGCATTGTGGGACGGTACCGGCGCGCGCGGGGAGGGCGGAACGGGCGAGATCGTCGCCTTGCAGACGGAGGGCATACCCGCTCCGAATGCGAATACACTGGAACTGCCGGAGGCTTTTCCCGCCATCTGGGTGGTCACACCGCATCGGAAGAATGAGACGCCGAAGGTCCCCGAGGGTGGCGCGCTTTTCGACGTCGTGGATATGTACCCAGCCGCGTTCCGGAGTGACAAAAAAGAAGCGGAAGATTACTACGGCCGCATTTTCGGAAGAGTGGATGACTTCAATAAGAACGTAGCGTCCCGCCGGGAAGCCCTGCGCGGAGACATAGAAGAGAGCAAATCCTACCTGATGAGTACCGCGCGCCAACGGGACCTTTCGTCCGACGAGCGATTGGCCCTGGAAAGGTATGGCATGGCCGATGCCCTGGCGATTCGTTTTCAGAAATGGACCAAGCGCACGCAATATGCGCTGCACTGGTTTGTGTTTTTCACTTTCTTTTTCTTTGTGTTCTTTGCGCACCCGCCCAGCGATTCCATCGAAACCTGGGTAAAACCCTGGATTTGGCTGTTGCCGTCAGGGGCTCTACTGTCCCTGGCCGGGAGTCTCATACTGGTCAACCGGCGCCTACAATTCGATATCAATTATCAGGATTTCCGGGCCGTAGCCGAAGGGCTCCGTGTGGCGTTCTTCTGGAGACTGGCGGGCGTGAAGGATTACGTCCCGGAGCACTATCTGAGGAGCCAGCGCAGTGAGTTGGACTGGATCCGCACTGGACTTCGCGGCTGGCAGATCCACCCCACGGACGACCAACAGCAACCGGGCAGGCTAGACGATCTGAAACTGATTCTCAAACACTGGGTGCGCGATCAACGGGACTATTTTCGTAGAAAGCGGGAACAGAACGAGGACAAAGCGAGGCACAATCAATGGGTAATACGGTCCCTCATTACGTTTGCAGTAGCAATGGGCGTGATCCTCTTTGTATCCGCCCTCTTAGACCACAAGCCCTCAATACGGATCGAGCTGCTTCTAGTGGAAACTCTCTTAGCGGCCGGAGCGCTGTGGCACAACTGCAATAAGCTGATGGCTTATGAGCAGCACGCGAAACAGTATGGCCGCATGTACGATTTGTTCGCTTATGCGTCAAAACGCATTTCCGACGCGGTCTCCAAAGAAAGGGTTAAAGAGGCACAAGAGCTGCTTCGCGAATTGGGGAAGCAGGCGTTGGCCGAGAACGGCGACTGGGTTCTGATCCATCGCGAACGCCCAATCGAGCTGTTGCCACCCTAATCCTCCAACTCCTTTTGCAACCCGCGCACCAACGCAGTGAGCGCCTGACGATCCGCCTTTTCCCACTTTACGAGCACGAAATACCTGCCCTTATCGAAAAACACCGTGTTCGGCGCCGCTCTCCAATGCTGCGTCATCTCGAAGGCGGTGCCGGAGATCTTGGCTTCATATAGATCCACAGTGGCTTGGCCGGCGCCCTCGTAGCCGGCTTCGAACGCGCGCAGGATAGCGGGTTTCGGCGGTGGGATGGCGTGCAGCGATTTCCTCTGCCAAACTTCGCCGACACTGGCCGGCAGCAGACTGGCGGCGCTGCGGGCAGGCTGGCTGCAGGCGCTCGATACAAGTGCCAGAACAATCCAATAGCGGCGTCTCATGCAACACATTCTTGCACACGCGGCGCGAATCCGCCGGATGCTACCATCTCTTGGGACGATATTCAGGATGGCCGCGTAGGATGGCGAAGTTCAAACTCGCAAAAGCCAAATCCAAGAAAAGCGCCGCGCCGCAGGGCGGCCTGCCATGTGTGATCCTGCTGGCTTCGGGCTTCGCGCTCGTGCTATTTTTTCTTTATTTCGTGATGAAATATGCGAACTGACAACCGCGCGCCCGACCAGATGCGTCCGGTCGAAATCACCTCCGGATTCCTGCAGACCGCGGAAGGGTCCACGCTCATCGCGGTGGGCAACACGCGCGTGCTGTGCGCGGCTTCAGTGGAGGATTCCGTGCCGCAGTTCTTGCGTGGGAGCGGCAAGGGATGGGTGACCGCGGAGTACTCCATGCTGCCGCGCGCCACCATGAAGCGCACGCCGCGGGAGGTCAATAAGGGCCGCCCTTCCGGCCGCACGCACGAAATCCAGCGCCTGATCGGCCGCTCGCTACGCGCGGTGGTGGACACGGCGCTGCTGGGCGAGCGCACCGTGACTCTGGATTGCGACGTGGTCCAGGCCGATGGAGGCACCCGCACGGCCTCCGTCACTGGGGCGTTCGTGGCGTTGGCGCTGGCCCTTCAGCAATGCGTCAAATATGGCATGATCAAGCGCCTGCCGCTGATCGATTATGTGGCTGCCACCAGCGTGGGCATCTTGGGCGGCGAGCCGATGCTAGATCTTTGCTATGAGGAAGATTCCCAGGCGGCCGTGGACATGAATGTGGTGATGACCGGATCGGGCCGCTTCGTGGAAGTGCAAGCTACCGCCGAACGCCACGCCTTCGACGATGGGCAAATGGCGAGTATGCTGGTGCTGGCGCGGGGCGGCATCGCCGAATTGGTCGAAATCCAGAAACGCGCGGTCCGCATCGCTTGACCGTCTATTGCGCCACCGGGAACCCTGGCAAACTGCGGGAATTCCGTCTGGCGGCGGAATACGGAGGAGTCCAAGTTGAAGCCCTGCCCGGACTGGCAGCCATGCCGCCTTGCGAGGAGACTGGCGTTACATTCGAAGCCAACGCCATCCTGAAGGCGGAGTATTACGGCCGGCACGCGCCGGGTCTGTTGTTCGCCGACGACTCCGGTCTGGAAGTGGATGCACTGGGCGGGGCGCCCGGCGTCTACTCCGCCCGGTTTGCGGGACCCGGATCCACCGACGAGGCCAACAACCAACTGCTGCTGCGAAGAATGCTCGGCGTGCGCGACCGCGCGGCGCGATTCGTTTGCGTGATTGCGCTGGCGGATGGCGGGCGTTTGCGGCAGACATTTCGCGGCACCGTGGAGGGACGGATACTGGAGGAGCCGCGCGGGCCGCACGGATTCGGCTATGATCCGCTGTTCTATTATCCGCCCTTCGGCTGCTCGTTCGGCGAAGCGGCGCCCGAGCGCAAGTTGACCGTCAGCCATCGCGGCGCGGCCCTGCGCGCGCTGTTCGGGACGCTGGGTAGTGCCTGAAAGGTGCGTTGGCTTTTTTCGGGCGGGATTGACGCGCTGGGGCGGGTTGTGCTTTGCGAGTTGGCTTCATCGCGCGATCTCCCATCGCATATCGCACTTAATTTGGATTCCCGGTTTAATGGAGCGCATAACCAGTGTTTGCGTACCATTAGGCTCTCTGTGGATGCTCGGGGACCACGCATCGTGATCGAATATGAAATGCAACTGGTCGCCGGGAAGATTCTTGAACGTCAGTTCTCCGTTCTGTGGCACTTCGATTGGACCGCTGCACAGCACCCCGGATATTGGGCTTGACCCATTTGCGGACGGCGCGGATGGGATTGTTGTGATGGATGGCTGGGGATCTGATGGAGCCGCTGGAGTGGTGTTCGCCTGCCCTTGGCCAATTGCCGGAGGATCGGATGCTGACGGCGGTTCCGCTGTCTGCTCAAACAGCGGAACGATAGCCGATTTTCCTGATGCCAAACCTCCCGAAACCAACAGAATGTATTTTCCGTCCGTAGGCACATTGTCGAAGGCTGCATAGCCGCGATAGACCACACCTGAACGCAGTTCCGTTATCAGGTCACCTGATGGCGTCGCCAATTCCAGTATGGCCCCGCCGCGCTTCTTACCGTTTTCGTCTAGCAGTTTCAGCATGGGCGTCATGCTCTCGCTGCTGTCATCGTTACGGACGGTTACATCAATAGCTAGAATAGGGGCGCTAGCTGCATCTGACTTCACTTCAACTCTGTTCACACGGTAGGAAAAGTAGCCCACAGAGAATTCCTGGCCGATGGCATAATGTGGATTAGCGAGGGCACTGGCTGCTTCGTGCTCGATTTGTGCGGCCTGTTCAGCCGGTGTCTGAGCGGGGACTGCGGGAGTCGAGACAACAGGGGCGGATTCACTGGGATGCTTGCCTGAGCATCGGTCTAGCACAGCCCCAAGCAGGACCGCAAGCACAAGGACTGTAAAGCACCCGGCGCGCTTCTGTTCCATTTCGTGTCCGATCCGACAACGCTATTTACGCGGGATTGTGGCACACCTCGACAGCTATCAAATTCGACGCTGGGCCTTTGATCTGTTGTTCTTCGTACTCCGGCGCGATGCCAGCCGCCGTTAGTGCTTTCTTCATGACCGCAAACTCTTCTGGAACACGGTCCACGTAGTGCAAGTAGACCCGAATTCCGTAGAAATCTATGCCAGTAAGGCCACTCCATCGCCCAACGGTCCAATGGCTCACGGTGAACTGGTCCATTATTTGATCGTGAAAGTCTTTAGCCTCTTGATCTCCACCGCAGTAATCAAAAGACTTGACTATTCCAGGGGGTGCGCTTAACAGTACGGACTTAAGTTTCTCGATCTGTATGGCTGTTAGCCAGCGGCGCTTTGGTTGAGTAGGTTCGGATATCCTGGACAAGACTCCAGATAGCGTACTCGGCCCATTTTTGCCAGCCATCATGGCAAGTGCGTTAACTTGTCCCTTCAGAAACTCCTCAGATAGCAAGACCTGAGTTAGTTG
>JBEKTJ010000052.1:0-35750 GCA_049516155.1 Bryobacteraceae bacterium | reverse complement strand
CTGCGCGAGAGGACCGCCATCGTCACCGGCTCTTGCGTGGGCGGCCAATCCACCGAGGATCTCGGATTCGTGGAAGTCTACAAGCTGGGCCACAACCGCGTACATCCGCTGACCATTCCCAAAACCATGGGCAACGCCGGCGCCAGCCATATCTCCATGGAGTTCGGCATCACTGGCCCCAGCTTCACCATCTCGACGGCTTGCTCTTCGGCGGCCCACGCCATTGGCCAGGCGGCCTGGATGATCCGACTTGCCGGCCGTTCTCGCGCGACCGTCACGGCATGATCCTGGGAGAAGGCGCGGGAATGCTGGTGCTGGAGCCTTGGGATGCGGCCGAAGCGCGCGGCGCGCGGATTCACGCCGAGCTGGTGGGTTTCGGCATGTCGGCGGATGCCTGCCACATCACGCAGCCTTCGGCGGAGGGCGCCGCCCGGGCCATGCGCGGAGCGTTGCGCGACGCCGGCATCCAGCCGGAGCAGATCGGCTACATCAATGCGCACGGCACCGCCACTGCGGCTAACGATCCCACCGAGACAGCGGCCATTCGCAGCGTCTTCGGCGCACACGCCAACAAGCTCGCTATTAGCTCGACGAAGTCCATGCACGGGCACGCGCTGGGCGCGGCGGCCGCGCTGGAAGCGGTAGCTACGATCCTGTCCCTGCGCGACGGCATGCTGCCGCCTACCGCCAATTACCGCATGCCGGACGCCGAATGCGATCTGGATGTCATCCCCAATAAGGCGCGCGCCGCCCAGGTGGAGTATGCGCTTTCCAATTCCTTCGCCTTCGGAGGCTTGAACGCAGTGCTGGCGTTTAGGAAGGCGTAACCATATAATAATCTGACGATAATCTAACGCTATTTGTGGCGAAAGGAGACAACATTTATGCCGCTTGGGCGTTCTTGCCGGTTAGTTTCTGGGATAGCGCTGGGTTTCGTCCTCGCTGCCTCGACTCAATGCCAGGACAAATTGGCCGCTCCGGAGTACTTTGGATTTTATGCGGCCGATGGAGGCCGAACCGTGGCCCTCTATGAAGGGCAAGGATCGGGCGCCTCATCGACTAGGGAATCCGATGTCTACTCGATACCGAAAAACGCGTCGTTTTCGCTAAAGCTCCCCGCGTTTTCGTCGTCGGCAAGATTCATACTCTTCTACTCGAATGGCGGGGAAATGGTCCAAGCCATGACCCTTCACCGGCTGCCCCATCTAAGGAATATTGTTGAAACGACTAAACCGCCAGCAAGCCCACGTCTCCGAAACTCCTGGCAAGCCATTGCTAGCTAGGATACCCGGAGCTGGAGTTTCATCTCCTGGCAAAGCGATCCCGAACCAGCCACAGATGATCGAATTGGTTCCACGCCCTCAGATAACGCCCGGGCTTTACATTATCGATTACGGTCCGTCCAGCAATAATGGCTGGATTGCCACTTTCGCTGTTACGTCGCCATCGGAAGAAGAAAAGCCGTACTGCTTGGACATCTTCCTGCCCGGAGGATATGGCGGCCAATTCTGGCGCGCCAATTCAGAGCTGGCGCAGGCCGCGCCGTTGTTAAACAAGGAGCGCTACGCCAGTTGTGCCGCTAGCGGCGGCGGAAGTGGGGACGGATCGCCAAAGACTTCTGTGGGAGAGGCGCAAGGCCCGGCAACGAGCGCGGTTATAGCTGAAAAGGCATCGGCGTGGGACCAGGCGCTTAAGCTCGGCAATCAGGTGTCTCTGGGCGTATGTATTGAACGCGGGAGGTTGTGTGATCTGGGACAACTGTCGCTGTCTCTAAGTGACGTGTCGCTGACGCAATCCGGGGGAACAAAACTATTTGCGACATCCCCTGCACAGGTGACCACCAAGAAAATAATGAACAACTCCTACGTTTGCGTCTTCACTCTTCAAGTAGATGGCAAACCCTTTAAGCTGCAATTTGTCCCCCTGGGAGTAGACTGCGGCAAACAGGCACTGTTCGCTTGCCCGCCGGAGGGCGTGGCGCAACAAGCCGCCATAGCCGAATATGTGTTTCGAACGATCCCGAAGCTGGCCTCCGGTGCCTTGGGTGCCCCTTCCCGCTAGCGGCGAACGCCGTCCTGGTCTTCAAGAAGGCGTAGACCCTGATCCCTGCCGGCCCCACATCGGCCCCACAGTTCTTGCGCCGCCCGCCTGATAGAGTGACAATCGAAGTATGGCCGCGACCGAACTCGTTGAAGCGATCCCTTTGGCGAAGGACCCCCATGGCGTATACCGTATCGGCGGAACACGCGTCACGCTAGACCTCGTGGTACGCGCCTTCAATCGGGGTGCGACGGCGGAAGAGATCGTCCAGAAGTTCAACAGTCTGCAATTGCCCGACGTCTACCAGGTGCTCGGCTATTATTTGAAACACAGCGCCGATCTGGCTGCGTATTTCGAGAAGCGTGAGCGCGAAGAGAAGGAACTGCTGGACGCTCACAAGGACGAGTGGTCGCCCAAGGGCCTGCGTGAGCGCTTGCTAGCTCGACGGAAGAATCCGTGAAGTGGCTCGCAGACGAGAATCTCGATAATGCCATCGTCCGCGGCCTTTTGCGCCGCTCGTATGGATTCGACGTCGTCCGCGCGCAGGACGTTCCCCAGATTTCAGGCGAGGAGGATACCGTCATGCTCGATTGGGCCACCCGGAACGGTCGCGTTGTTCTGACCCACGACGTGTCCACCATGATTCCCGCCATGCGCGAGCAGCTACGCACCTCAACCTGCGCACTGATCGTCTTTGTGCCGGACTTCCTGCCAACTCCAGGTGCATCTGCGGACTAAACCGAAATGCCTTCCGCCGTCAGAATCACCACGGCACCGCCACGGCGGCTAACGATCCCACCGAGACAGCGCCATTCGCAGCGTCTTCGGCGCACACGCCAACAACCTGGCCATTAGTTCGACCAAGTCCATGCATGGGCACGCGCTGGGCGCGGCGGCTGCGCTCGAAGCGGTAACCACGATCCTGTCCCTGCGCGACGGCATGCTGCCGCCTACAGCCAACTACCGCATGCCGGATGCGGAGTGCGATCTGGATGTGATTCCCAATAAGGCGCCCGCCGCGCAGGTGGAGTATGCGCTGTCGAATTCGTTTGCGTTCGGCGGGTTGAACGCAGTGCTGGCATTTAAGAAGGCATGAAATCACAGCTTCTCATGACGCTTGCCGGCCCACCGCAGATGAACGCCGATAAGCAAGATTTTGTACCCGGCCAGGTTGGTACACAACAGTTCAGGTTCCGGACGACGGTTCGTTGGCCGGGTTTCAAGCGATCACTGCGATTCCCGCTCAGGCGCTACGGGTCTTGACGGTGTAAAGAGACGCGGCCGATACGCTCGCCGGCACTATCGCCAGCCGGCCAAGGTAGAAGCGGTAGAGCAGAAAGACCAGACCCATCACTGGCAGGATCAACAGCGGCGGCCCCCATCCCACTTCGCGGCCGGAGGCGGCCATAAGGCCGGCGATTGCCCCTCCCAACAGATAATACGGGAAGGAGAACAAGTAACATTGTATCCAGATGGCCCGTAAGGGCTCGCGCCTGACCAAGGAAAGCACTCCCGAAACCAACAGGGAGTTCGATAGGAAATAAAGGCACGTGGCTACAGCCAGGACGATAGGGACCGACTCCGCGTGGAATTGCGTCCGCACTAAGTTGGAACACTCGTATGCCAGCATCAGGCTGATTGCCACGGCCGACACGCTAAAAAGGATCTGCACGGCTCCCGGCCGTTGCTTGGCCCGCCAGACGCATTGCACGAGCACGCCGGCGCAAGCCATGAGCATGGTTTCCGGAATTGTAAATTCGGAGATGCCCACTAACACGAGCACGAAGCCGATGGACATGGTTCCTGTAAGTCCCGGCAGGCGCAGCTTTAGCGCGCCGGCTAGCAGCGACAACAGGAAGTAGACACACAATCGTGAGAAATCGTGAGGCCACGGCGGGTTCAGGAAGGCGTACGCCATCGCAGCTGTTCCCGCCGCGCTCACCATGGAAATGTACACTTTTGCATTGTCAGGCATAGGCCGCCTCGATATTTCCGCGAGGTGAAGCTGGAACTGGCCAGCCTCTATTGGTCGCCGTCATCCGCGGCCATCGGCTGGATCAGAGACACGGGTAGCGTGGCGGTCCCCCAAACGATATTCAACGGGTTCACCCAGGCGGCTCCGGTTCCGGCCCACAGGATCGATAGGCCATTGAAAGTCTGTCCGGTTAGCACTGCAGTGCCCCACACGATATTGGTTCCCCACACGATATTGGTTCCCCACACGATATTGGTTCCCCACACGATATTGCTGCCCCAGACGATGTTCTCCGCGAACATAAGGGTCACTTGGCCGTTGGAATTCATGATGGCCAGGGGCGAAATAGCCGGTACGTTCGTCAAGTCGGAATTACCGAGGGCTGCAGCGATGTCGACCTGGCCGGCGCCAATTGTAAAGAGGTCCGAGATGTTGTTGTAAGTGTAGTGGTGAACCATGTCTTGCGCGGTGGTGTAGAGCGAGAAGTTCTTGGCGGCGGTCTTCATCAGCCGGGCTTTTACTTGATCCGGGGTCAGCGACGGAGACTTCTGAATGAGAAGCGCGGCGGCGCCGCTAACCACGGGCGTCGCCATGCTGGTGCCGCTCAAGCAGAAGTACGTGGCGGAAGTGCCCGCGGGATTTCCCGATTCGTAATAGGAATTGGCGATCAGAGTGGAGGAATATGTGTTCTCGAGCGTGCTGTTCGGAGCCATCAGCGAAACGACATTGTCGCCGGGGGCCACCAGGTCGGGCTTGGCGATATGATCGATCGAGGTCGGGCCATCCGAGCTATAGCTGGCAACCGTGTCGCCCGATACGTTAGTCGAGCCGTGCGTGTTGGTGGCGCCCACGGTGATTACATAAGGGTCGTTTCCCGGGGAAGTGATGGTGCCATAGAGGGGCAAGCTGCCCAGGACGTTCCGGCCGGCATTTCCCGCCGCCACCACCACCACGATGCCCTCGCTCCAGGCGGCTTCCACAGCCTGGCAGAGGGGGTCGAGCGTATAGCTTTCGTAGACCGTCTGGCCGAGCGATAGGTTCAAGACGCGGATGTTGTATGTGCTTCGCAGGCTGATGGCTTCGTCGATGGCCGCGATCACGTTGCTATCCGTTCCCGAACCGTTCTGATCCAAGACTTGCAGATTGATGAGGTTGACGTTGGGCGCCACGCCGTTGAATGTGCGCGTGAAGCCCGCGCCGGTGGAGTCTTTACCGTTCGACCCTATGATACCCGCCACGTGCGTGCCATGGCCGTACAGATCGGTGCCGGTCAACCCCGTAACGAAGCTTTGGCTATACACGATGCGGGAGCTATTGCCGCTCGACGCCGTGAGGTCGTTATGCGCGAAGATGCCGCTGTCGACCACAGCCACGCCAACACCGGTTCCGTTCCACCCGGATTGCCAGGCGACGTTGGCGCCCACGGTCTGCGTAGTGATATCGAGCGTGCCGGATAAAGCGCGATTGGGCGACATATATGTAACTAACGCGTTGGCCTCCAGTGCGCGGATCTCGCCGGGCGACAAGAGCGCGTGGACCGCTTTGATGTGACGGAAGCGCCGTACGATCTGGTTTGCGGCAAATAATTGGAGATCCGCATCGGTGGGTATGCGGGTGAATTGCACGATGACCTGGATGTTGCTGTTGCCGACGAGCATTTGCTGGAGGTCGCTGGAGATCTTGGAGCCGGCCATCGCTAGACCACACGCCACAAAGAAGGCGAGCGCCGCGAGACGCAGACCTTGCTGCAGGCCGTGGCGCAAAATCGAGGCGGCCGTGGGCCGGTGCACATCACCCCAAACTGCATGGTCCGGGGAAGGCTGCTCTTGGCAGCCGGTAAGATCGTAATTGTCCGAGGTTAGCATTTCTTGTTGTCTCCCGATGGCGCTAGTTGATACTTGCCGAAGCTCTTGTTGCTTATCCACGGCTTTTCTAAAGCATCGCGCCTGCCATACATAGGGTCATGCATAAGTCATTGCGATATCGGGCGTTGGCGCGTCAACCGGCAATGAGCCGCGAGGGCAGGTGACACGGTTGTCACCAGGCTTGTGACAGGGGTGGCGCAATGCAGAGCGCAACGCCGCAGGCAGGTTTCGCTGGATGAGTGGCGTGTCTACAATAGAGGACGATGGCATTGGACACGATCGGGAAAGCGGTATGCCTGCTGAGCGGCGGGCTGGATTCTTCCACCTGTCTGGCGCTCGCGCGCAGGGAAAGGTATCGGTGCTACGCGCTATCGTTCGACTATGGGCAGCGGCACCGCGTGGAGTTGGAGGCGGCGGCGCGGGTGGCGCAAGCGTTGGGTGCGGCGCGGCATGTGGTGGCGCGCATCGACCTGCGGCAGATCGGGCACTCCGCGCTGACCGATGACCTGCCCGTGCCCAAGGGACGATCTGCGCAGGATATGTCGCAAGGAATTCCAGCAACTTATGTGCCGGCGCGCAATACCATCTTTCTGTCGTTCGCGCTGGCTTGGGCCGAGGTGTTGGATGCGCCGGATATTTTCATTGGCGTGAATGCGCTGGATTATTCCGGTTATCCGGATTGCCGTCCGGAATACATAGCAGCCTTCGAGAATATGGCCAACCTGGCGACCAAAGCCGGAGTCGAAGGCCAGCTTCGCGTCCGGATTCACACGCCGCTGATCCGGTCATCGAAGGCGGAGATTGTGAAGCTGGGGCGCGAACTGGGCTTGGATTTCGGGTTGACGCACAGTTGTTACGATCCCGACCCGGAGGGGCGGCCCTGCGGGCAATGCGATTCCTGCCTGCTGCGCCGCAAGGGATTCGAAGAGGCCGGCATTGCGGATTGCTGAGATCTTCCATTCCATCCAGGGCGAAGGCTCGCTGGTGGGCGTGCCTTCGGTATTTGTGCGGACGAGCGGCTGCAATTTGCGCTGTGTGTGGTGCGACACGCCGTACACGTCATGGAATCCGGAAGGCGACGATTGGAAGCTGGAGCGCATCCTGGCGGCGGTGGAGGCTTACCCGGCGCGCCACGTCGTGGTGACCGGCGGCGAGCCCATGGTCGCGCGCGAGATCGTGGAATTGACACGGGATTTGCGCACACGCGGGCTGCACATCACCATCGAGACGGCCGGTACGGTGTTTGCGCCGGTGGAATGCCACTTGATGAGCATCAGCCCAAAGCTGTCGAATTCGACGCCCGCGGGCGAATGGGAGGAGCGGCACGAGCGCTTGCGCATACAGCCGGGTATATTGCGGCGGTTGATGACGGACTACGATTATCAACTTAAGTTTGTGATCGCGCGGCCGGAGGATGTGGGGGAAGTGCGGGATTTGGCGCGCGCGCTCGATGCGGATGCAGGTAAAGTGATTCTGATGCCGGAAGGTATCGACGCGGGTGTGTTGCGCGAGCGGGGCGTGTGGCTGGTGGAGATTTGCAAGCGGGAGGGGTTCCGGTTTAGTCCGCGGCTGCATGTGGAGTTGTGGGGCAATCGGCGGGGCGTGTAGCGCAGGCCTCCAGCCACGACAATCTCCGATTTTTCGTACAATTTCTAGCAAGGGATGCAATGGAATTCTTTCGGGAATGGCAGATCCGGCGAGCGAGCTGGGCTTTCTGGTCTCCGTAGTGGGGTTCTTGATCACGATCATCGTTGTCCTTCGCTCAAAAAGCGCTGCCGAGAAGACTGGGGAGGCCGTTGCGGAGGTCCGGCAGAAGCTCAGCGAGATCGAGAGTATCGTTGAAAAAGCGTTAGCGACGAGAGAGGCTCCGACGGCCCCGCCGTCGCTCAACCGGATTGCGGCCGAACAAGGCGATAAGCTGAATGATATCGTGATCGCTGTTCAGCAACGATTGGAGGCGCGAAGGCATGACCGCCGAAGAGAAGCTTTGGCAGCTCGTACGGAGACTGGCCGAGAAGACGGCTCAAGGCGCAGTCGTGTGGGAGGCGACGGCGGCTCAAAATACTTTCCAAACCTCATTTCCCCAGTACAGCGTCCGTATTGTTGAGCTCGACAGCCAGGACTATCGCAGCCCGGCGTACATGTTGGAAATGTTGGACGGCAACGGCAATGTGATCGAACGCGTGGACAACACCGACATTCAGAAGGCCCTTTCCGCGTATAGCAGCATCGACTTCGTCAGCGACACAATGCGCCGATTTGTACAGGGCAGCTCGGCGACACGCGCTTGGTGTTAACAGAGCCTTAGACAGCCCTTTGTCGGAACTCGAAAATGCCAGTTGAGTTAGCTAAGCTAGAAGATGCCTGGCGCAGCAGCCCGATCGCAGCTATCGATTACCGAGGCGGCAGATACACCACGGGCGTTACCCAATCGTCCTCGAAGGACCAAGCGAGCACTGTAACGTCCGGCTCTCCTGAAACAGACTTCCTGCACATCGAGTCCGGACTTACAGCCCAACAGGCCGCGAGTGATTGCGTTGTCGAGATTCTTATCCGCCAGCCGCTTCACGGATTCTTCCGGCGAGCCAGCAAGCGCTCACGCAGGCCCTTGGCCGACCACTCGTCGTCGTGAGCGTCCAGCAGTTCCTTCTCTTCGCGCTCACGTTCCTCGAAATACGCAGCCAGATCGGCGCTGTATTTCAAATAATAGGCGGTGGCTCCTGCTGGGCAACCCTGTTAGTGCCGGCTTGTCACATTGCGTGCAAGAGGTATTGGTTAAGGCCGCGTGCTCGCAACTTGCGTCGCTAGCGAGAGGCTCTCCACGTTCCAGTATGCGTATGGCCGGATCAGCGCCGCCTTGACATTGTGTAGCGAAGGCGACACGGCGATGAGGGTGTTCTTATTCACGAGGTATAGGAACGGCGACTGTTCCCAGACAATCTCTTGCACCCGGTCGAAGTACCGCTTCCGTACGGCCGGATCGGCCTCCGCGGTCTGCGCCCGCATCAGACGGTCGATTTCCGCTTCCCATGCCGTCCCGGGTGTCTTCTGGCTCGGGTTCCATTGATGATTGCTCGCGGAACTCAGCCAGATATTCATCTGCAGGTTCGGGTCGGGATCCACATTGGCCATTCCAAGCAGACAAGATTCGTAAGCCAAGGTCTTCGTCAGACGTTCGATCAAGGAAGCGAAGTCCAGCGTTACAACGTTCAATTTTATGCCGATCGATGCCAGGTCCTGCTGGATCATGGCGGCCATCTTCTCCCGCGGAAGGTTACCCGCATTCGTCACCACCGAAAATTCCACCGGGTTCGCCTGGCGGTCGCGCAGCGCGCCTCCTTTCAAGTCGAAGCCGTCTTGCGCCAGGCCCCGTAGCGCGGCTGCGCGATCGAACGGTATCGGTTTCAGGCTGGTGTTGTACCAATGCCGGTTCGCCGGTGAAACAGGCCCCACCGCGGGGCTGGCGTGCCCGTGATAGACCATGCGGGAAAGGTCGTCGCGATTGATCGCCTGCAGAATCGCGCGCCGGAACGCCGCCGAGCGGAACCAGGCCTTCTTAAACTCGGGCAGCGGCGCTCCCGGCGCCTGGTTGAACCATAGCAGTTCGGCTTCGAGTCCCGGCCCGATGTCGCTAACCGCCGATGGCGTTTCGGCCGCCAGTTTTTCGTAGTTGTCCGGCGCCAGGCTGTTGATCAAATGCAACTCCCCGCGCTCGAAGCGCACCATTTCCATGGTGCGGTTCTGTTGGATCGACAGGCGGATCGAATCGAGATAAGGCAGCGCGCGCCCTTGCGCGTCCCGCTTCCAGTAATGCGGATTCTTTTTCAGCACCACTTCGGACCCCGGTTTGTAATCCGCCACATAGAACGGCCCCAGCACCGCGGCCTCTTTCTTCGGAGATTTCGACGATATGATGGCAACCTGGTCGAAAAGCCGCTCCATACCGGACACCACTGCGCGAAAGGCAATGGCAATTTGGCCTGGACCCGAAACCGCGATCTCCGCCGCTCCCGCCGAGCGGAATGCGTCCCCTACCGGCGCGTGCAGTTTCGGATCCATCGCCATGCGCATGGTCTCGGCTACGTCCTCCGCGGTAAATGGCGTACCGTCCGAGAAACTGATACCGGGCCGGATCTGAAATGTGATCCGCTTCCCGTTCCCGTCTATCTTCCACGATGCGGCCAGTTCGGGCTCCGCCTCTTGCGTGGACCGATTTACGCGGATCAGCACGCCGCCCGTGAGGTACCGGACAACCTCCGACGGATCGTCCTCCACTAACAAAGGATTAAACGTTTTGGGCTCGCCTTGCAGGCAGAATTTCAGTTCACCACCATACTGGCCGAACGCCGGAACTAATATTAAAATGAGTGTTAACGGCACCGACTGCAGTTTCATATTTGCCTTGTGCTTCCAGTTCCTCTTACGCGCCGCGCTCTTTTAAGCGGTAGCGGCAATCTCGATCGCCGTCTGCGGATAGACTGCCATCCGGTATTTCTTCCGAAGCTGTTTGGCTTTGTACATGCGCTTGTCCGCCTCGGCCAGCAACTCCTCCGCATCGGAACCGTCGTCCGGATAATAGGCTTCGCCGATGCTGATCGAAACGCCGCTCGAAACCGGCATGCCTGTGCCGATGGCAATCTGCCGGATCTCCTCGATGCGCGCTTGGATCGCCCCGCGGTCGCGGCCCGGCAGCAACAGTACGAACTCGTCGCCACCCATGCGCGCCACATAATCGTACTCGCGGCAGCGGCTGCGCAAGGCCTCCGACACCAACCGCAACACTTTGTTGCCTTCCAGATGGCCAAACCGGTCGTTGATCTGTTTGAAGCCGTCCAGGTCGCAGACTACCACGCACAACGGCTCGCGGCTTCGCCGGCAGCGGGCCACCTCGCTATCCAGCCGCAAAAACAGCGACCGCGCGTTCGGCAATCCGGAAAGATAATCGGTGGTCGCGGAGTCCTCCACCTGGCGGAAGATCAACGCGTTCTCCACCGCCAGGGACACTTTGCCGCTAATGGCCAGCAGGATTCGGAGGTGGTCGTGGGAAAACGCGTCAGGCTCCGACCGGTACAGCGCCATTACCCCCATCGTGCCGTTTAAGCCATCGAGCGGAACCGCCAACGCCGATTTCAAGGTGCTGCACTTGGCTGGATCCGGCAGATATCCAGGCTCGACGGACGGATTGCCGTTCAAGATAGGTTTGCGGTTCTCGGCCACCCAACCGGACAAACCTTCGCCCACGGGAATCTCGAGCGAGGAGAATAGCCGGAAATCCTCTCCGTTGACATACTGCGGGATGAGCTTACGGTCCCGGCGCACATAGATCGCGATGGCATCGTAAGGCACGATTTTCTTCAAGCGCGTCGCCACAACCGAAAGCGTCTCGTCCAAGCTCAGGGAGTTGCCCAGATCCTGCACCAATTCAAATAGCAACTGCACTTCCTGACGGGCCGCGGCGATCGAGCACAGAAAATCGTACTCATCGCCCGCAGCCGCTGTGGGCGCCGCGCCTTGATACCCGGCGTCCGGTTCCAGGCCTTTTTCGATTTTCACGTCCGTGGATAATTTGGCGTTGACTTCCGGGACAGCCTGGGCCCGCCGCTCCAACTCGACATAGTGCGCCTTCAAGACACGCACCACCTTCGGGTCGAAGCTTGTTCCCCCCAGCGCCGCTACCTCGTCCATGGCCTCTTCGAGAGCCAGGGCGCGGCGATACTGCCGGTGGGAAGCCAGCGCGTCCAGGCAGTCCACAGCCGACAGGATCCGCGCTCCTATCGGTATCTCTTCTCCGCGCAGGCCGTAGGGATAGCCGCTGCCATCCCACTTTTCATGGTGCGCCCGCACAATCGGGGCCACTGCGTACGGAAACGATACGCGCTCCAGAATCTCCGCACCCACCACGGGGTGGATCTTCATCTTTTCGAATTCTTCCTGAGTCAGACGGCCGGGTTTCGATATGATGTGCTCCGGAACAGCCAGCTTTCCGATGTCGTGCAGCAGCGCCGCCGCCTTCAACGCCTCCAACTCCTGCCCGGCCAAACCCAGGTGCTTGCCCATCTCGACCGCATAGACGCGTACCCGCCGTAGATGCTCGTGGGTGGTATGGTCTTTAGCCTCAATCGCCAGGGCCAGCGCTTCGATCGTGCGCATGTGCAGCCCGGCGATGGACTCCACGTGGCGTCTTTCGTCGTCCAGCCGGGCGAGATAAAGCTGATACGACCGGTAAATCAGGTAGATCACCGGCAGCAGTACGATCGATCCCTGCCACGGCATCTGCGTGGTAAAAAGACTGATGATCCAAGCCACCGAAGCGCCTACGAGGTAGAACGGAAACGACCAGAAATAGCAGTTATGCCAGGTTTCGCCGAACCGCTTCCCGTCGGAAAGGGATATGGCCTCCGCGATCGGAACGGTGTTCAGAATATAGTAGACCAAGCCGGTTGCGATCAGCAGCATGGGACCTACAGGGTCCAGCCGCTGCAGAAACCGCCAGTGGTAGAAAGCGTATGCCAGCGTCACGGCGATGCCCGTGTTGGCTATGCTGAACACCACCTGAAACAGCTTGGGACGCTGCTTCGACCGCCAAAGGCATTGCACCACGGTGCCCGCGCAGCCGACGATCAGGGTTTCCGGCGCCTTCAAGTCTACGATACCCACGAACACAAACAGGAAGCAGACCGACATGGTTCCCTTGATGCCGGGTAAGTTTACTTTTAGCCCGGCCGCCAGTGCCGATAGAATAAGATAGAGCCAGAAGCGAAATAGGTTATCCGAATGCCATTGGTATAAGGTAATTCCTATCGCGCTCAAGCCGGCGAGGCTGACCAAACTAACGTAAAGCTTCGCCTTGATGTTCATACTGCTAACACCGGCGCAGCGTCCGCGCCCGCGCTCACGCGCGTCTTATATTCCTTCAGCCGGCGCAGCAGCGTGCGGCGCGAGATCCCCAACAGGGCCGCCGCTACATCCTGCCGTCCGCCGGATTTCTCAAGTGCCTCGCGGATCACCTGCTCTTCGAGTCCGCCCAATTGACGCTTCAATTCCGGGGCCGCCGCGGGCGCCTGCCCGGGGGCCTTCAGGTTCAGGTCGGCCGCGCGAATCTCCCAGCTCTCGGTCAAAACCGCGGCGCGCGTGATCGCATTCCGCAACTCCCGCACATTGCCCGGCCACCCGTAGTCTTCCAGCGCGTTCAGGGCGTCTTCTCCCAAATCCAGCCGCGGGTCCACTTCATGCAAGAAACGGTATGCCAGCGGCGCGACGTCTTCCGGCCGCTCACGCAAGGGAGGCACGTGGATGCTCACTTGATTCAACCTGTGAAACAGGTCGCCGCGGAATGTCCCAGCCGCCACGGCGTGCTCGAGATTCTTGTTCGTGGCGGCTACAATGCGCGCGTCGACCGCGACCTTGCGCGTGCCCCCCAGCCTGTAGTAAGGCACGCCATCCAGCACGCGCAGCAGTTTCACTTGCATCTTGGCGTCTAGCTCCCCGATTTCGTCGAGGAACAAAGTTCCGCCGCTGGCGAGCTCGAACATGCCCGCTTTTTGAGCGTCGGCCCCGCTGAATGCGCCCTTCTCGTAACCGAACAGCTCGCTCTCCATCAGGTGGTCCGGCAGTGCGCCGCAATTGATATCCACCCAAGGCCGCTCGCACCGCAGGGAAAGGTTGTGTACGGCGCGGGCCACAACCTCTTTGCCCGATCCACTTTCACCGCCAATCAGGACGGTGGCATTGGTGCGCGCGATCTTTTCCACCAGCCGAAACACCGCCTGCATCTGCTCGCTTCTGACAACGGCCCCACCCACGGTGTTGCTGTCGCTCTGGGCCTGGGCCGCCCTAATATGGTCCTGCGGGTACCGCGGGTCCGGTGCCCCGTTTTCCCGGTCATGGCGTGGTAGGGTGTGATAGAAGTTGAAGCGGCCGGCGCCTCCGCTCACTAATGTATGTACCTTCGCCGTCATCGCCATACCAGTAACATACGCTCTATAACCATCCTATTCAAATCAATTATCGTCTATGAAAGTACTTTTTGTACCAAGATAACGATGAGGTTATGGCCCAGGATATTACCCTTAGGAATGGACTGGAAAGGGTTAACGGGAATGGTAAGTACGGAAATGTTTACCTTCGATAACTGCGCGGCTTTCGTGGTTTACACCTTAGCCGGTAGTCTTAACGAAAGGTAGCTTGCCCCGATAGCGGCCGGCCAGCCATCGTAAGGGAGGTGCATCCGTTGACCGAGTCGCCTATCCCCGCCGCGCCCCTGCTATCGGTCTCCATTTCCGCGGACTACCGCGCACGCGAAAATGTGCTGCGCGACGCCGCATTTGAAATTGAATCCGGCGAGATCGTAGGTCTGGCCGGCCAAAGCGGATCGGGCAAAAGCACCATCGCACTGGCGATCATCCGCCTGCTCCACCTGAAAGGCGGAGCCGTCCGCGGCCAAATCCGGTTTAACGGCCGCGACTTGCTGCGCTCTACCGAGCGTGAAATGCGCGCCATCCGCGGCCGCGAGATTGCGCTCGTGCTGCAGAATCCCGTGTCTGCCTTGAATCCCGCGCTACGCATCGGCACGCAATTGGCGGAAGCCTGGGACGCGCATAACCGCACGCCGCGCGCCCGGCGGGAAGCCGCCATATACGATGCGCTGGAATCGGTCAGCCTCACCGTCGACCAGCCGTTCCTGCGCCGCTATCCGGGCGAATTAAGCGTCGGCCAGGCCCAGCGCGTTCTGATCGCCATGGCAATTCTCCATCGGCCCGCCTTGCTGATCGCCGACGAGGCCACCAGCGCCCTGGACGCGCTTACCCAATCCGAAATCCTGCGCCTGTTCGCCCGCCTCAACCGCGAGCTTTCCATGGCCATCTTGTATATCTCGCACGACCTGCTATCCATCGCGTCGCTGTGCCAGCGCATGGCCATCTTGCATGAAGGTGAAATTGTGGAATTCGCGTCCGCAACGAGAATTTTTCAGCGCCCTGCACACCCCTACACGCGCCGCCTGATCGAAGCCATCCCCGTGTCGCCTCTCTCCGGACTGCCCAGGGAGCTCGTCTGAGATCCCCACGATTCCCAAAATTTAATCCCATTTAATCAATGGAAAACTTGACGAAAGCCTGCAGTGGTGTGCACAATCAAAGTATCCGGCTGCTCCGGCTGGAACTCTGTACCTCTAAGTTCTGGCGATTTTTACTACAGGCTCACCACCTGGCGCGCGTGTCTTGGATTGTATGAATAAGCCTTCGTTCGGCCTCCCCCGGCTTCTGTGGTTCCCAATCTTTTTCTGTTTGATCTCCAGCATTTTGTTTGCCACAACTACGCCTGCGCCCGCACAGCCGCCGCACCGGCGTCATCGCGCTGTGCATCGTGCCGCTGCGGCGCCGCATGCCGCTCCTCAACATGCGGCCAGCCACGCCAGCGGCGCTTTGGTGCGTCCCGCCGCTTATCGCGTGCCGGCGGCGCCGCCGGTCGTGGTGCGCGGAGGACCGTGGACCGAGCCGACTTATGCAGATTCCACGGTTGGCGACAACGCCGACGGGGAGGATCTAGAAGTGCGCCGTTCCGCGGTAGAGGCGCTCGGATCGTACAACGGATCCGTGGTGGTGGCGGATCCCAATACCGGCCGCATTCTGACCATAGTCAACCAAAAGCTGGCGCTCGGCGGCGGATTTCAGCCCTGTTCGACCATCAAGGTTTCGGTCGCCCTGGCCGCCCTCAGGGAGAAGGTTGTAGGCGGCGACGGCAAGCTTTTTCGCCGTGGCGGCTACAATTTGACCCAGGCTTTGGCGCATTCGAATAACTTTTACTTCGCCACGTTGGGAACCAAGCTCGGCTTCGACAAGGTCAGTTATTACGCGCATCTGTTCGGGTACGGCGAGAAGGCCGGTCTGAACATCGCTGGCGAAAGCCCCGGGCGCTTCCCCGCCGAGCCCCCCAGCAATGGGGGTGTGGGCATGCTGAGCAGTTTTGGCGAAGAAATTTCCCAAACGCCGCTGCAATTGACGGCGCTGATGTCCGCGCTGGCTAATGGCGGCACCCTCTATTACCTGCAATACCCGCGCACGGCGCAGGAAGCCGGCGAGATCGTGCCACGAGTGAAGCGGCAGTTGGATATTGCGAACCTGATTCCGGAATTGAAATCGGGCATGCGCGGCGCGGTCGAATACGGTACGGCGCGCCGGGCGCAGCAGGATGAGCCCATCGCGGGCAAGACCGGGACCTGCACCGATAGCCACACGCACCTGGGTTGGTTCGGATCCTTCAACGATGCGGCCGCCAACAAGTTGGTGGTGGTGGTCCTGCTTACCGGCGGACGGCCTGCCATCGGGCCTCTGGCGGCCAGCGTGGCCGGCGAGGTCTATCGCAACCTCGCGCAGAAAAACTACTTCGCCGCCAACCACGCATTCCAGCCCGCGACTCTGGTTTCCACACAGATCTGCTGCGCCAGGTAAAGCGTGCGCTACTGGATCAAGTACTGCGCCAGCTTCCCGTCCACCGTGGTAAACGTGCTCAAGTGCAGCCCCTTGCCCTTGAATCCGATCTGAAAATGACGATAGGTCATGCCGCCCCGCAGCTCAACCGAAGTCTGCCGAAAGCTCTCCGGAGTGCCTAACGGCTTCAGACTGGCAGCCGCATCTTGCAGGACCTGCGGAGTGAAGTAGGCATCCGCATCCGAATTCAGCAGCGCACGGTCGATCTTGCCTTCTTGCAGGCCGCTGAAGACCCGGCGGGCCTGTTCGATTTGTTGGGCGGCCTGCGGATCCTCCGCTTCGGCTAAAAGCAGAGGTGCGATCCGATTCGTTATCGCTCCCGGCGCGTTCGATCCATCCATGTTCGCAAAGACCACCACAGCCGCCCCTTGATCCGGCCAGACGGTGTTCAGACTGACAAAACCCGACACCGCGCCGCCGTGCTGAAGCTTCGGATGTCCGTCGGCATCGGAGACGCCTACCCCCAAGGCATAACCGGTGGGCGCGCCGTTCTTCAGGCGGACCGGGTTCATCAAAGCGTCCAGGGAGGAGGGCTTCAGCAGCGTATGATCTATGAGCGAAATGTCCCAACGCGCCAGATCGCGCGCAGTCATCGCCAGTTCCCCAGCCGCGAAGAGCCAGCCACGGCCTTCGGGCGCGACCGGGCGGGCCGGCCCCAAGCCGAAGCGCGTGTAACCGGCTGCGTCGGAGTCTGCAAGAGATTTCTCATCTAAGTCGATGACGCTGTTCATTTCCAACGGGCCAAAAATCCGCGCCCGCATGAACGCCGCGAACGGCTTGCCCGTCACCCGTTCCAGGATGCGGCCGGCGGCGACGAAGTTCGTATTACTATATTGCCAGCGCGTGCCCGGATCGAAATCCAGCGGCTTGCCCGCCCACGTCTTCAGGATCTCGTCCGCGGTCACCGGTTTCTGCATGAAAGGCGCCACATAATCCAGCGGATAATAATCTTGGTATCCCGAGGTGTGGGACAGCAGTTGCCAAATCGTGACTTCGTCGGCCCGGGTGAGGTTCGGCAGGTAGCGCCCCACTTTATCGTCAAGCGAAAGCTTGCCCTCTTCGACCAGCATCAGGATGGCGCCGGCCATGAACTGCTTGCTGACCGAGCCGATGCTGTAGCGCATTTCCGGAGCAGCGGCCGTTGCAGGTTTCAGGCGCGCATTTCCGTACGCCTTCAGGTAGGCGATGCGGCCGCTTTTGACCACCGTGATGGAGACGCTGGGAGCGCCGCTATCGGCCAGTGCCTGCTCCGCCGCGGCATCGATCTTGGCCGTCACCGCCGGCGGCAACTGTCCGGCTGCCGGCAGCGCCAGCGCAAATAGGATGAATGCCCGAAAGTTGGGAAACATGCATCCCAACTTAGCAAACTATTCGTATCGCAAAGCCACCATGGGATCCACCTTGCTAGCGCGCCGCGCCGGCCATAAAGTCGCCGCGATGGCCACCGCCAGCAGCAGACCAGCAACCCCACCCAGTGTCAGAGGATCGGTGGGGGTCACCTCGAATAACAGGCTCTCCAGCACGCGCGTGGACGCCAGCGCAGCCGCCAGTCCGACAGCGACACCCAATCCTCCAAGCAGCAGTCCTTCCCGCAGCACCAAGCGCGACACATCGCCCGCGCCAGCGCCCAAAGCCACGCGTATGCCGATCTCCTGCGTGCGCTGGCTCATCGAATACGAAACCACGCCGTATACTCCGATGGTGGCGAGCAGCATCGCGATCGCCGCGAACACCAGCAGCAGCACCAGTTGAAATCTTGGGCGCGCAACGGAGTCCGAGAAGATTTCGTCCATGGTTTGCACGTTCGAAATCGCCTGGTCGGGATCAACGCGGTGAATGGCCGTCTGCACCGCGCGGGCCATCTGGCGGGGATCGTTCGCCGCTCGCACTACCAAGCGCGCAAAGTACATCGGGCCTTGGGCGTTTGCCAGAAAGATGGTCGGATGCGGCGGCTCCTTCAACTCCGTTTGCCGGGCATCCGCCACCACCCCCACGATTTCGACCGGATTGGGGATAGTCCAACAGACATTCAACTTCTTGCCGACGGGATTCTGGCTCGCGAAGAATCGCTCCGCGAATGCATGGTTGACCACCAGGACGCTGGGGGCGCCGTAGCGATCTCTCGCTGCGAAATCGCGGCCGCTCAGCATAGCCGTCCGCATGGTCTGGAAGTATCCCGGACTGATCACCAGGAAATCGGCGCTGGGCGAAGATGTGTCCGGGTCGGGACCGGGAGCGGGCGCAAAGCAGGAACCCGATACCATTCCGGTGAGCGGCAGAAAGTGCGTGGTGCCCGCGGCCCGAACGCCCGCCACGCTGCGCACTTCGTCGAGCACCCGCTCCAGGTATTGCGACCGCTTCAGGTTGTCCTCGTACTTGGCTGGCGAAGTGAACATTTCCATGGTCAGCAGGTGTTCGGTTCGAAAGCCCGGGTTCACGGAAGTCAGCCGTGCGAAACTGCGCATGAGCAATCCGGCGCCGACCAGCAGCAGGAGCGCCAGCGCGATCTCGGCAACCACGAACGTGCGCCGGAATATGCGGCTGCCTCCCACGCCGGTGCGCTGGGAACCCTGTTGCAGCGCGGTTTGAAGCTGGGGACGCGAAACTTGGATAGCGGGCGCCAGCCCAAATAAAATGGCCGTCGCCAGCGAGATGCCGAGCGCAAAAAGGAATACGCCGGAATCCAGATGAATCGATTCCATTCGGGGCAGCGTCACGCTCTCGGGAAGCAGTGCCAGCAGGCCCTGCAAGCCCCAGTAGCCTATCGCCAGACCTCCCGCCAAGCCCGCGAGCGCCAGCAGCAGGCTCTCCGATAGCAGTTGCTGCAGAATACGCCTCCGCCCCGCGCCCAGGGCCGCGCGCAACGCGATCTCGCGCATCCGGCCGTTGGCGCGCATCAGCAGCAGATTCGCCACGTTGGCGCAGGCGATCAGCAAGACCAGGCCCACCGCGGCCAGCAGTACGAACAATGGCAGACGGAAGTTTTCCGTCACGTCTTCGAGGAGCGGCACCACGGCGGCGCTCCAGCCCTTATCCATTCCCGGCCGCTCTTCGGCGAGTTGCCTGGCGACGGCCGCCATGTCCTGTTGCGCTTGGGCGAGGCTGACGCCGGATTTCAAACGTGCGATCGTCGAAAGCCAGCGGCCGCCCTTGCGGGCTTCCGCGCGGTCTAGGGCCAGCGGTACGTACAGATCCGCTTTCCAACCGGGGAAGTGGAAATCCGGCTGCAAAATCCCAACTACAGTGGCCGGTTCTCCATTCATGGCTATCTTCCGTCCCAGGACGTTTCGATCGCCCCCATAATGGCTCTGCCAGAAGCCGTAGCTGAAGACCACGCTGTGGTCGCGGCCCGGAACTCCCTCTTCCTGAACGAATACCCGGCCCATCAAGGGCGATATTCTCAGGATCGAAAAAAACTCCGGCGAGACGCGCATGCCATGCACCGCCAGCGGCTCAACGCCGCCGGTGATGTTCGAAGTCCAACTGTCGATCGCAGCCATTTGCTCGAAACTGCGGCTGCGTTCCCGCCAAGTGAGGAAATTGAACGGATCGACCACATTGCGGTCGAACCGTTTTTCCGGTTGGGATTCCCAGATGCGCACCAGCCGGTCCGGCCCGGAGAACGGAAGCGGGCGCAGCAACACGGCGTTCACTACGCTGAAGATCGCCGTATTCGCCCCAATCCCCAGCGCCAGCGTGAGCACTGCCACGATGCTGAACGCCGGGCTGCGGCGCAGCAGGCGCCCCCCGTACCGCAAATCGTGTCCGAATTGTTCCAGTACAGTCCAGTTGGACATTTCGTGTATGGTCTCCTTTACCGCCGTCAGATTGCCGAAGGCGCGCCGCGCGGCATGCTCGCCCGTATCCTCAGCCTCCAGGTCGAGATGTGTACGCAACTCCCGTTCGATGTCGTCTTCCCGGCCTCTCTGGTTCCAGTGCATCTCGATGGTAGATATTCTACCATCGTAGACGCATGGCTGTTTCAAGGGTTAGGCGCGGCTCAAAAAAGACCGCAAGAATCGAGAAGCGCGGCTCCTGCACATTCCGTAAGCTGGGATTCATGGACACCAAACAAGAAGCTGTCGCCAATGGCTTGGCCATCGTTTCCATCCCAGTGAAAGATCAGGAGCGATCCAAGAGATTCTATAACGAGGTGCTGGGATTCACCATCGCGCGCGAAGCCGACTTCCGGCCGGACGCGCGGTGGATCGAGTTAAGCATCCCCGGCACGAAGACGAACATCGCACTGGTGACATGGTTCGAGAGCATGCCTGCCGGCTGCCTGCACGGCATTGTGCTTCTGACAGCCGATATCGAAGGCGCCTTCCGGACGCTGCAAGCGCGCGGGCTGGAGACTTCCGCGGTGCAAACAGCGCCCTGGGGAAAGTTTTTGACTTTCAGCGACCCGGATGGCAACGGCTGGGTCATGAACGAAGGGCGCTAGCCGGGAGGCGGGGCCGGTTTGCGATACAGGACTGCCAATCCGCTACTTCATCTAAGAATGCCTGAGCCAGGTCCTCCGTTTGACGGCGCAAATTGGCCGCGCTCGACCCTACCTCGCGTTCTAGGTCGCGCAGGCTGGATCGCAGCCGGCGGGCCATCGATTCCGAACGGTCCACCAGCCTTCGAAACTCGCCTTGCGTGGAGATGGCATGGGCCGCAGCCGATGCCGCTGGCAGACCTGCGGTAAGGAACAGCAGCCACCGCTCTGGATCGCCGTGCGGATCGGCTGGGTGCCAGATGCAAGCTGCGAGAGCCCCGACGAGAGCGAACGAGATCAACCACCAACATAAACCGATCAGCCGGCGCTCGATCAATTCCAGCTTGACCGCGTTGCGATCGTGATAGTGAATCTGTCCACGCAGCCATTTGCGCATCGCCTTGGAATGCCGCTCCAAGTAAACATCAGTTACTTTTGCCGTCGGCATCGGCGTCAGGCGTACGATGGTCTGCGTGTGCCAGGTAAGCCACCCTCCGAACTCCGCATGGAGGTAGTGAGCTGGCAGGTGTGGTTTCGACGGCGCAAAACCCAGCGGATAGCTATAGCACAATATCCGGAACTGCTCCGCCAGATAACGGCAATCCGCGGTGCGAAGATGCCAGCGGCGCCCCCGCATAAAGAGCATCAATATAATGACGATCGATATCAGTATCGACTCGCATACCGGCGGCCAAGGCCAAAGGCCTTTGACTGCATTAGCGATGATCGCTAGGAAAACCGCAAAGACGCCCAGCATGTAGTTCAACAAAAACGCTCCCCTGTATAGCCCTGCCAGTAGGTTCGCCGACTTGTCCCAATGGGCATACCGCGTCTGAAAGGCGAACTGGGCAGGCGATCCGGGGGGATCGTCGGCGGGCCTCTTGGAACGCAAAAGGCCCACCGTGACTACCTTCTCGAACGCTCGCCAAACCGGGACCAACAAAAGCGCAAGAAGCCACTCTGCGGTATGCAGCGGGCCGGTCGGATCGGGGTCTAATGGAGGTAGCAGGAGCCGCCAAACAACAACCTTGAGCCTTTCGTCAATTCCCGGGCACGTAATCGCGTCCTCCCTGCCGTCTGGCGTGAGGATCATATCCGGCTCGTCCGAGTCGGCGTGCAGCCACACCACAGGGATTCGACGTTTTGCTTTCGCGACGACGTCCGCGGTTCTATCGGCGCCCTTCGCGGGCTTGCCGTCCCAGATCGCCAATAAGATATCGCACTGATCCAATACCATGTAACCGACTGCTTTATAGGCGGCGGCTTTGTCCCCACGCGAACCCTCCAGTTCAAAAACCGCGGCTGCCTGGCCGAGTAACTCGTTGAATTTCCGCTTACTATCTTCGCTCTCGAAATCGTCCTGGTACTCATGGCACTTGAATGGCAACGGACACTCGAGCTCATAACCGAGGTCCAATGCTTCCCGTGCAAAGATCCGGTCAGCGCCCTCCGCCAATGGCGAGATCGCCCGCAGGATTGCAGGTGCATCATCGTCATAACAGCCCTGCGACTCCGTGGCCGCCTGTTGCGCCATGTGCTTGATCTGTTCCAGCCTCGCGCGTATACGCGACTGGAGATCGTGACCGCTTTTCAAATGCAGGTCCCGGTGCCCTGTAACTCCAACGCGAAACGCAAGTCGCGGACGATAATCGTCAGTTGCCATAGATCGCACTCGATTAGGGAGAGCATACCATTCGTTTTCCCGATTGTATAGCTCAAATATTGCTCAATATCTATTTTTCTTTAGCAGTTGATCCGTAACTCGCGTGTAAACCAAATTACTATTTCGTTTTATTCGTTTGCATTTTTGTTCTTGCGCGTTTGCCCGGAGTTGTCGTACAATCATTCTCAGTTTTCTCTGGCGACTTCCGGAATGCCGCCCGCCTGCACCGATGTTCTTGAGGGGGATCAGTGAACGTCCTCAAAACGCTGTTAACTCGCTCAATCGCTTGCACAATCGCTGGCTCAATCATGGGAGCCATGCTGTCTACGCCGGTCATGCCCCAAACCGCCGACCCGCCACGCCGTGCCGCCCGCCTCGGTTATGTGGGAGGCGCCGTCAGTCTTACGCCCGCCACCCTCCAGGAGGCGACTCCCGCGGAACTGAACCGGCCGTTCACCACCGGAGACCGCTTCTGGAGCGGAGCCGACGGCCGCGGCGAATTGCAGACCGATAGCGCGGCCATCCGTTTCAGCGGACGGGCCAGTTTCGCCATCCAGGAACTGAGCAATCAAGCCACTCTGATCAGGCTGGAAAGCGGGACGCTGAGTGTGCGCCTGCACGCTTTGGCTCCGCTGGAGGATTTTGAAATCGACACGCCCCAGTTCACGTTTCACCTCAAACGTTGGGGGGCCTATCTGGTGGACGCCGGTGAAAAAGGAGACGGTGTGACCGCCGCCGTGCGTTTGGGCGATGCCGAGGCATTTCAAAGCAATGGCGCCACTATCGCGGTTCCGCGCGGCATGCAGGCCCGCGCCACTGCGGGGGGTAGCCCGATCGTCGAACCTGCCCATGCCATCGGCGAATTTGAAGCCTGGTGTGTGGAGCGCGACCGGCGGGAGGATCTATCGCGCGCCGCGCAGTTCGTTTCGCGCGATGTGCCGGGATACGCCGATCTGGATGAGTACGGCGAGTGGCGCATGGTCGATCCGTATGGCTCCATCTGGTTTCCCCGCAATATGGATCCCGACTGGGCGCCCTACCGGTCGGGGCATTTTATAGATGCAGGGTCGTGGGGAATGAATTGGGTGGATGCCGCCTCCTGGGGATTTGGTCCGCTGCATTATGGCCGCTGGTTGAAGGTCAATGGAGCCTGGGGTTGGGTGCCCGGCGAGGCTGGCAAGTCCGCTAGGCCCGGCGCGTCCGGGCAGTTTGCCGTGCGTCCCTATTACACACCCGCACTTGTGGTTTGGAACAGGTTTGCCGCCGGAATCGTGCGGCCCAATGCGGTGGTCGGATGGTTTCCGCTGGGTCCAGGCGAGGCGTGGGTCCCGCCGTTCCGGGCCAGTTCCGATTATCTGGCGCGCGTGAATCTGAGCAATACCCTGATAGCGGATCGCGCTGTGCTGGATAATCCGGATGTGACCCGCCTGAAGTATATGAATCGGGAGGCGGCGGACATAACCGCCATGGCGCCGGAGGATTTGGCGGCCGGACGCGTGGTCGGCAAGCGGTACGTGCAAGTTCCGCAAGCGGATGACGGACAGGGGATGTTGAGTTCAGAACCTGGGGTGGAGGCCACCAGGGAGGCGCGCCTCGGTCCGCTGGGGACGGCGCCGGGAGCGCCACCCGAAATTGCAAACCGAAGCGTCGTGGAGCATCGTCTGCCAGTTCAAGAAGCCGCGCCTGCGGTTGTCCAGCGGGAACCTGCGCCGCGACCCGGCGGCGTTGCCGCGCCAATCCGGACAGGAACTCCCGTGCGCCAAGTCCCAGTGGAATCTCCCGTCGCGGTCGCGCCTGAACATCCGAGCCCGCAAGCGGTTACGCCCGCTCGCGTTGCCCCCCAGCGCCCAGTCGCCCAAGCGGTTGCGCCTGCTCCGGCGGCCGTGCAGCATCCGGTTCCCAAACCGGTTGCGCCTGTCGCGCATCAAGGCATCGGCAACGCTATCGGTAACGCTTCCAAAGGAGTTGCAAATGCCGCCACGGGCGCTGCGAAAAACGTAGCCAACGCGGCCAAGAACGCTTCACGCCCGCCGGCGCAACCCAAGGGCAACCAGCCCCCGGCCAACAAGCGTCAACCTCCGCCCAAACCGCAACCTAGGCCGCAGACACCGCCTAAGCCGCCGCCGCCCCCGCAGCCACCGCCGAAGCACAAGTAGCCCTGACGACATTCGCGAGAAAAATGGTCATGGAACTCGAAACCATCTGCGTCAATTGCATGGAAGACGACTCCGGCAGCCCGATCTGCCCAAAGTGCGGAGCGCCTTTCAATCTTCCGGTGAACAACCTGCTGCTGCTGCCGCCGCGCACTCTGCTACACGAGCAATACCTGATTGGGCGGGCCCTCGGACACGGCGGTTTCGGCATCACCTACCTCGCCTGGGACGTCGGCCTGCAGACCCGCCTCGCGGTGAAGGAATACATGCCGGCCGGCGTGGCCGGGCGGACTGACCGGACCAAGGTCGTGCCTCTGTCCGACACAGCCAAACAAGAGTACGAATGGGGGCTCGAGCGCTTCCTCGAAGAGGCACGGGTACTGAAGAAATCGAATCATCCCAACGTCGTGTCGGTGGATACCGTTTTCCGCGATAACGGAACGGCATATCTGGTGATGGAATACCTGGATGGCATGAACTTCGCGGAATTCCTGCGCCGCCGCGGCGGGAGCGTCCCTTTCGCGGACGCGCTGCGCGTCATGCTGCCGGTGATGGACGCTTTGATCGCGGTCCACGCTCTCAACATCGTGCATCGCGATGTAAGTCCCGACAACATTTATATACCGAAGACGGGGAAGGTCAAGCTGATCGACTTCGGCGCGGCGCGCAATGCCCTGACCCAGAAGAGCAGCAACCTTTCCGCAATTCTGAAGGGTGGATACACGCCCGAAGAGCAATATAGGGCCAGCGGCAACCAGGGACCCTGGACCGATGTTTATGCTACGGCCGCTACGCTGTATCGGGCGATCACCGGGAAGGTCCCGGTGCCTTCGCTCGACAGGCAGGCCGAAGATTCCTTGGAACGCCCGTCGCAACTGGGCGTCGCCATTCCGGCTTCCGCGGAGAGCGCGCTGATGAAGGCCATGGCGGTGCGCGCCGACGACCGGTTCCAGACGATGGAGGAGTTCAAGCGGGTGCTCACCGGAGGCATCCCGACGCCTCGGCCCGGACCCATCACGGTCCCTGGCGAGGGGCCAGCCGCGCCGCCGGTTGCCCAGGTGTCCGGGCTGGAAGAAAAGATCAAGAAGTACGAAAGTGGCACATCGGAGGGCGGCCCGCCGCCAGTCGTTATAAAGCAGCGTTCTGCTGGCCGGCCTTCGCCCAAATGGCTGGCGCCTGTGGCGCTGGCCGGAATTTTTCTGCTCGCGGCCGGAGCATTCACCTTCTGGTGGTTCCTAAAACATCGGTCCCCAGGGATGCAGGCGACATTGACGGAGTGGCCCGCTCAACCGGCAGGCATCCCGCAAAGCGATCCGGAACGCCAGCGGCAATTGGAGTCGCAGACACAGCCGGAGCAGAATCCAGCAACACCGCCATTGGCAGCCGCACCTGAGACCGCGCCGAAGCCAGTGCAGCCTACGCCTGCGCAGCGTACGCCTGCGAAACAGCAGGTGGCGCAACAACAGCAACAACCGCCAGTCGCGGTAACTCCTGCGCCCATCCCGGAACCCGTTGCCCAGCCGCCGGTTGTGGCGGCGCCAAAGCAGCCAGCCGCCGCAAGCTATGGCGATCTGCAGAAGCAGGCGTCGATCATGCTCGCGAACAAGCAGTATGCCGAGGCGCAGACCCTGCTCAACAAGGCTATCGCACTGAATCCGGACGGCTACCAGGCTTATAACTCAATCGCCCAAATCGAGCTTTACTATCTGCATCAGCCGGCGCAGGCATTCGACCACTATCGCGCCGCGATCGCCAGAGGCGGATCCGCGCAGATGTATGTGCTCGATCAACGCAAGATTGGAGGATTCCTAAGCATCTCCCGAGGCATGGCTGGCTTCAGCATCACAAACGATAGCGCGCACAGCTTTCCCCCCTCAGCGGTAACGGAGGCGAAGAAGAACAAGAGCGACCTCATCAAATTCGGACAAAAGAGCCGCCAGGCCTTTCACCTCCGGCTGGCCAACGGTCAGAACTACAATTTTGAGCCGGGCAGCCCGAGCGGCGCCGATGAGGTCGATTTCATTCTCTCAATCATCGGCCCCTGACCTCTGCCTATGAGTGCACACGCCGTAGGAACTCCGCCCGGGCGGCCTGCGAAAGCCGCTCCCTGTATGGGCAGGCGGGATGCGTCCGCAGGCACACCAGCAGGGTCATGCCGCAGCCGCACTGCTGTTGTCCCAGCAGTTCCTTAAACGCGACCTTCTCGGCGGTGGTAAAGCCTGAGAGATCCACGTGCGGAACGTTGAAGGATGGTTCAAGGGGGCGGCCCGGCCCGCGCGACAACGAGACCGTCCAGCCATTCTGGGCCCGGTCGATGCAGGCGCCGATCATTCCCTCGCGTGCAGCGCCGGTATTTTTCCAGGTACACGAATACTTGGCGTTCGTAGCTAGATCGGTGGCGTCCGAGAGTTCCAGCACATCCGCGCCGGAATTGTATTGCCACTTTCCGATTCCGGCGGTGCTGTTCTGGGCAACGAAGCGAAAGCTCCGGTCCGTGTAAGCCACCAGATCCTCATCAATGCGTGGGCGGCCCGGCATGGACACCACGGCCCGCCAGTTACCCGCGAATTGGAAAGCGGCAGTCGATGGCGGGCTCGGACTCGGACCGACGCTCGAGGGTCTCATCGCAATATAGGCCGCTACGCCAATCGCGGCCGCGAGTATCGCGCATGCCGCCAACACCCACTTGCCACGAGAGGGCGCTGGACGCGGCTCCGCGGATGGAGCCACCGCCGCTTCCAGCGATTTGATCAGCTTCGCAACAGCCGCGTCCCAGTAGGGTTCGGGAATTTCAATCGCGTTCCAACTGCAGAGCGCTTGCAGGTCCGCGGGTAGTTCTCCCTCAGCCGGCATCGTTGCGCCGCCTACCAGCACGGGAAACACGGGCATCCGGCGTTTGAGCACTACCGCGATTTCCTGGCGGACGATATCGTTGGGATCGTCCAGGCGGCGGTTCCCCGCCACGTCTCTGGCATTCAGCCAACTCGGACCTATGATCACAATGCAGGCGCTGCTCTCGCTGAGATTACGCGCGATCTCTTCGTCCCACTGGACGCCCGGCGAGATGGAGTCCACGTCTTGGAAAACTCTTTCGCGAAAATGGGCGCCCAGCCGGTCCTTCAAACGGCCGGTGTGGGCCGGACTATCGGTGCGGCGATAGCTGATGAATATTCTGCCTCCACGCATCGCGCTCTCCTTCGGTTAGGATAACAATAGACCCGAGAGCCATGCGATCCCGGCGCTCACTTCGAATCGTTACGGCGCCGGCCGGACGGCCTTTTGACGCCGGCACGTTCGCGCGTCTATGTCGCGCGCGCGACTATCTGGCCGCGCATTACTCAAGACCTGTCTTTCTGGCCGAAGCGGCCCGGCAGTCCTCCCTTTCGCCTTTCTATTTCAATCGCTTGTTTACGCAGGCCTTCAACGAGACGCCGCACGAGTTCATCACCCGCCGGCGCATCGAACAGGCCAAGAAACTGCTGCTGGCCGGCAACCACAGCGTCACCGAAATCTGTTTCGAAGTCGGCTATGAGAGCCTGGGCTCGTTCAGCACGCGTTTCCATTCCCTGACAGGCCTTTCCCCCGCCGCCTTCCGGAGCGAGGCGCGCCGTGTCTTTGGCGGATTCGGCAGCGGATTGGGCGCGCGCTGGCCGCTATACTATATCCCGGCCTGTTTCCAGCGCGCTTTCCTGGCCGAACGGTAAGAGGACATGCACATGATTCAACGCCTCAGTTTCACACAGATCTATGTTCTGGATCAGGACGCGGCGCGCGACTTCTACGTCGACAAACTCGGATTCGAAGTGCGCTCGGACCATAGCATGGACAACGGTTTCCGCTGGCTTACGGTGGGACCCAAGAGCCAGCCCGAATTACAGATCATCCTGATGAAGATCGACGGTCCCAATTTCGACCGAGACACCACCGCCAGTCTGCGGCGGCTGCTCGAGCAGGGCATTTTTTGCGGCGGCGTGTTGGAAACCAGCGATTGCCGGAAGGACTACGAAGATCTCAAAGCCAAGGGTGTCGAGTTCAGCGCGGCGCCAGTAGACCGCTTCTACGGCGTCGAAGCCGTAATGAAAGACAACTCGGGGAATTGGTTCAGTCTCACGGAACGTAAGGGCAACTGAAATGTACTTGCGATAGAATCTGCGGATGCGCATTCCGCTCGCCTTCCTATGCCTGGCACAACTGTCTTTTGCTCAAGGTAGGGTCGCCTCTGCCAGCGAGGCGGAGGCAGCCGCCACCGCGGCCGCCGCGCGCGCCGCCTTCATCCGCGAAAACTATACCAAGTTCGAATATCGCATCGCCATGCGCGACGGCGCGAAGCTGTTCACCTCGGTCTTTGTGCCCAAGGACGTATTCAGCGACGGGCACACCTATCCCATCCTGATGCAGCGGACTGGCTACAGCGTGGCGCCTTATGGCGTCGACCAATACCGCCCGAATCTGGGACCTTCCGATCTTTTTGAACGCGAGAAGTTCATTTTCGCGTACCAGGACGTCCGCGGCCGGTTCATGAGCGAAGGCGATTTCGTTACCATCCGCCCGCACAAGCCGGTGAAGAACGGGCCGAAAGACACCGATGAGAGCACCGACACCTACGACACCGTCGAATGGCTGGTGAAACACGTTCCCGGCAATACCGGCAAGGTGGGGATGTGGGGCGTGTCGCAGCCGGGCTTCTACGCGACGGCGGGGATGATCGACGCGCATCCGGCGCTGGTGGCGGTTGCGCCGCAGGCTCCGGTGACGGATTATTACATGGGCGACGATGTTTACCACAACGGCGCATTCATGCTGGCGCACCGTTTCAGCTTCTACATGGGATTCCGCAATCGCGAGGGCGATCCCGCGCCGCCTCCGCGTATGCTGCCCTTTGACTTCGGCACGCCGGATGGCTACGACTTCTATCTTAGTCTGGGGTCGCTGGCCAACGCCGACGAGAAATACTTCAAGCACAAGCAACCCATGTGGAACATGAACATCGACCACACCGCCTACGACGAAGAGTGGCAATCCAGGGCGATTTGGAAGTACTTGAAGGGCATCAAGCCGGCGGTGATGCTGGTGGGCGGCTGGTACGACACCGAAGATCCGCAGGGACTGCTGCGGCAGTTCGATTTCATGGAGAAGAACACGCCGCCAGCCGACATGCTGGTGATGGGGCCATGGAATCACGGTGGTTTCGCGCGCGGTGACGGCGACCGGCTGGGCAACATCAACTTCGGCTCGAAGACGGGGCCTTATTACCGGGAGCACATCGAGTTTCCGTTCTTTTTGTACTACCTCAAGGGGCGCGGCGATGGCAAATTCCCCAAGGCGTGGGTCTTCCAAACCGGCATGAATCAGTGGCGCAGATTCGACGCATGGCCGCCGCGCGAAGCCCAACCCGCCGACCTGTTTCTTGCCGCGCATGGCAAGCTGGCTTGGAGCCGGCCGGTCGATGCGGGATTCGAAGAGTACCTGTCGGACCCATACAAGCCGGTGCCCTACGTGGACCATATCGCGCAGCGGATACTCAATACGTATATGACCGAGGATCAGCGGTTCGCCGCCACGCGTCCCGATGTGCTGGTGTTCCAGACCGAACCGCTGGACCATGACGTGCCCGTGTTCGGGCCGATTCAGGTGGATCTGAAGGTGTCTACGTCCGGGACGGATTCCGATTTTGACGTGAAAGTAATCGACGTGTTCCCGGGCGACTATCCGGACTATAACAATCCGGCGCCGGCGGCCGCGCCTGGAATGGCGCCGCTGGCGCCCGTGAACACGTCGGCCATGGGCGGATACCAGGAATTGATTCGCGGCGAGCCGTTCCGCGGTAAGTTCCGCAAGAGTTTTGAAAAGCCCGTACCGTTTGAGCCCAGCAAGCCGGACCGGATTACGTTCTATCTGCCGGACATCGCGCATACCTGGCGGCCGGGGCACCGCATCATGGTGCAGGTGCAGAGTTCCTGGTTTCCGCTGACGGACCGCAATCCGCAGAAGTTTATCGAGATTCCCAAGGCGCCATCGAACGATTTCCAGAAGGCCTTCGAACGCGTGTATTTCGGCGGCGCGGATGGGTCGAAAATTCAGTTACGGGTGATGGAGTAAGTCGTCCTTGGAGGGCGGGCGATCTTACCCAGCGATTGTTGGCAAGTCTGCCCGCGGCCCCACGAGGTATTCCGTGGTATACTTCGCACGCATGCCACTGGATAGGTTCTCAACCGGAATGGGTCCGCGCGGCGCAGCCGTGTTGTCGGCGGCCGTCTGCGCTGCGTTTACGCTAGGAGTCGCACACGGGCAGATGAGTGAGGTTGTGCTGCACAATTTCGCCAGTGCGTCGCATGGCGCAAATCCTGAGGCCGGTGTGATCCGCGACTCGGCAGGCAGCTTGTACGGGACCACGACCTATGGTGGCTCCTCGAACTCCGGCGTGGTCTTTAAGGTGAGTGCGAGCGGCCACCAAACGGTTTTATACAGTTTTACGGGCGCGCCGGATGGAGCCTACCCATATGGCGGTCTGGCCGCCGATTCGGCAGGTAACCTGTATGGGACCACATCCGGGGGCGGTACATCGGGTGTAGGCGTGATCTTCAAGGTTAGTTCGAGCGGGCAGGCGACCATACTGCACACTTTTGCGGGATCCGATGGGTCATATCCGTGGTCGACGCCGATCCGCGATTCGGCGGGTGACCTCTATGGCACTGCAGCGACAGGCGGCACGAGGGGCTGGGGCGTGGCTTTCAAGCTGGATACGGCTGGGAATTACACGACCCTGTACAATTTCACCGGCGGCGCCGATGGGGGCTTTCCAATTGGCGCGCTGGCCCGCGATTCGGCAGGGAATCTTTATGGCGCCACGGAAGATGGTGGCACAGCCGGGGCGGGCGTGGTCTTCAAGATAGATTCGAGCGGCCACGAAACGGTCCTGTATACCTTTACGGGCGGGGCTGATGGCCGCGACCCGATGGGCGGAGTAATTCGCGACCAAACCGGCGATCTGTACGGCACGGCGCAAGGCGGCGGCTCGGCGGGCTCGGGCGTTGTTTTCGAGGTAAATGCGGCGGGAAACGAATCCACGCTGTACAGCTTCACGGGCAAAGGCGATGGGAACGGCCCTGAAGCGGGCTTGAGCCGGGATACGGCAGGCAATCTTTATGGAACCACTTATAATGGTGGCGCGGCATCCGCGGGTGTGGTTTTCCAGGTGGATACGGCAGGCCTGGAGACGGTGCTGTACAACTTCACGGGCGCGGCGGATGGCGGCCACCCCATGGCCGGCGTAATCCTGGATTCCGCTGACAATCTTTACGGCACGACCAATCTGGGCGGTGCGACCGATGCGGGCGCGGTCTACACGCTGAACACGGCCAGGAGTGAGACGGTGCTCTATGGCTTCCCGGCCGGACCCGACGGGGCGTCTCCTTACGCAGGCGTGATCGACTCAGCCGGCACTCTCTATGGCGCCACCTATTCCGGCGGGGCCTACGGTAAGGGCATTGTGTACGAGTTGGATGCCGGCGCTCATGAAACGGTGCTATACACTTTTACGGGCCGTACTGACGGAGGCAACCCCTCCGGCGTAATCCGCGATTCGGCGGGCAACCTTTACGGCACGACCTGGTCCGGAGGGTTGAACGGCGATGGTACGGTATACAAGATCGACACGAGCGGCCAGCAGACGGTACTGCACAGTTTCGGCGGCTTCGACGGCGCCTCGCCGGAGACGGGTGTCATCCTCGACTCGGCCGGCAACCTCTATGGCGTCACGCCGACGGGAGGCACAAGTTTTGCGGGCACGGTGTATATGTTGAATTCGAGCGGAAACGAAACGGTGTTGTACAACTTCACGGGCGGAGCCGACGGGAATCAGCCGGTAGGTGTGATTCGTAATTCGGCGGGCAATCTGTATGGCACGACAGTATCTGGCGGGGCATACGGCTACGGAGTGGTCTTTGAGATTAGCGCCGGCGGGCACGAGACCGTACTCTATAATTTCACGGGCGGAGCCGACGGTTCACTGCCCATGGCTGGCGTGATCGGGGATTCGGAAGGGAACCTTTACGGAACCACCTTCGAAGGCGGCGCCTCCGGAGCGGGCGTAGTATACAAACTGGCGGCGAATGGCGACGAGATCGTGCTTTACAGCTTCGCGCCTGGGGCGGACGGCACGTCTCCGGCGTCAGGCCTCGTCATGGATTCGGCGGGCAATCTTTACGGAACCGCATCGGGCGGCGGAGCCTCCGGTGCGGGCACAGTATATAAGCTGGACCCCAGCGGAAATGAGACGGTGCTCTATAGCTTCACCGGTGGGACGGACGGCGGCAGTCCCGCGGCGGGCGTCGTGCGCGATGGGGGCGGCAACCTCTACGGAAGCACGCCGGTTGGCGGGAATAATAACGTCGGAGTAGTATTCACACTCAAGAACGCGGCGACCGAATGACACAGCACTCCAGCTCAAAAATTTCGCTAAATAGCTGAAATACAACGATTTGCCTCGATTTCAGCGAGGTTACAGCTATACTATTGGGCGCACCGTGTGCGATACTGATTATAGATCATTTTCACGGTTGCGAATGTCCCAGTTAGACGACGCCATATCCCGGTACAACAGGCTACTGGAAAACGGCCCTTGCCGAGACCTTGCCTGGGTGGACGATCTCCACAAGCGCATGGAAGAGGAGCACCTCTCCGCGGGCGGGCGGCTCATTTGCCCATTCCTGCGCCCCAATTTCATCACCCGCCGGCAATACGACAGCCTTGTAAAGACGGGCGAGGCGCTCATCAGCGCCATTGATCGTATGCAGCGCATGGTGCTTGAAAGCCCCAGCCTGTTGGCCCGTATGGAACTGCTGCCGGCCGAGAAGATGCTGGCCGCCATCGACCCGGGTTATCAGGTGCCGGAAGTGGCTGCGCGCCTCGATTCGCACCTGAACAACGGCACCCTGAATATCGTGCAATACAATGCCGACTCGCCCACCGGCGCGGCGTACACGGAGGTCCTGGCCGATCTGTTTTACGATTCGCCGCCGGTCAAGGAATTCCGCAAGCGCTACCATCTCAGCCGTGTGGGCGGCAAGAAAAACCTCCTAGGCGCGCTTCTCAAGGCGTATAAGCAATTCGGCGGACATAAGAAGCCAAACATCGCGATTCTGGAATTCCGGCCGACCTATCAATCGGGCCAGAGCGAGTTCCAGTTGTTTCGCGATTTCTTCCGCGAGGAAGGCTACGCGGTTGAGATCGTCTCGCCGGACCAGTTGGAATACCGTAACAAGGTGTTGTGCAAGGGCCCGTTCGAGATCGACTTGATCTACCGCCGCATCAGCATACAGGAGTTTCTGATGCGGTTCGACCTTACGCATCCGCTTGTACGGGCCTATCGTGAGCGCACGGTCTGCGTGGTGAACAGTTTCCGCTCCGAACTCGCCCATAAGAAGGCCATGTTTGGACTGTTGACGGACGATGCGCTGACCGCTAAATTTCCGCCGGCCGAGCGCAAGGCTATTCACGACCACGTGCCCTGGACGCGGATGGTATCCGCTACGAAGACTACCTATCACGATGAAACCATCGACCTGCCGGAGTTCATCGCCAAGAACCGCGACAAGCTGGTGCTGAAGCCCAACGACGACTACAGCGATCAGCACAGCTTCTTCGGCTGGGATATGGACGAGGCCGCCTGGGACCGCGCGCTGAAGCAGGCCATGCGTTCACCCTACGTGGTGCAGGAGAAAGTAAGCCCGGTGCGCTCCGTGTTTCCGATGGTGACCTACGGGAACCTGGAGTTCAAAGAGATGCAGGTGGACGTGCATCCGCTCGCTTACCTGGGGAAGGTGCTGAGCTGCTCGAGCTGGCTCTCCACCGGCAACGGCGGGTTTTCTTCTTTGGGCGGACTGGTTCCCACGTTCATCCTAGATAGCAAGTCGTAAGTAGGACAGGCCTCCTGGCCTGTCTGGGGTGTGCATGGGGAACTTACCCTCCAACCTGGTCGAGGCGCTGAAGGCCCGCGAGGTGATCCCGTTCGCGGGCGCCGGTGTTTCGCGCGCGGTCACCGACGACGCGGGGCAGTCTCTATTTCCCACTTGGCACGGCCTGCTGTTGGCCGCCGCGGAGCGCTTACGCACGGAAGGTCTGACCAGAAAGGCGAATCGGGTTCAGGCGAACTTGGAGGACAGCGAGTATCTGGACGCCGCGCAAGTGGCCCGCGACGCGCTGGGAGCGCTCTGGTTCCCGTTCCTCAAAGCGCAATTCGATCCGCTGGCCGGGCACGTGCGACAGGCGAGTCTCGACTTGGCCCGCGCCATCTGGCGGCTGGGCAGCCCTCTGGTAGTGACCACCAATTACGACAAAGTGCTGAGGTGGGCGAGTCCGCAAGAGCGCGACCTGCGGGACTGGACCGTAAGCGACCGGGTAAATCTGGTTGACATCCACCGGGATTGCGTCGGGCAGCCTGCCGTCTGGCATTTACACGGCTTCATCGACCGGCCGGAAGAGATTATTCTGACGCCGGATGGTTACAGTCTGCTCTATCCAACCTCCGGCCAGGTCAAGCTGGACTACGAGGCGGCCCTCGTGACGTTGCGCCATCTGCTGACGGCGCGCACGTTCCTGTTCATCGGGTTCGGGATGGAAAAGGCCATCCAGCGGCAGATCCGCTGGGTGCGGGATACCTTTGCCGGGGCAGGCGGCAAGCACTTCGTATTGGTCAAGGCCGATGCCCAGCAAGCAATGGAGAAGGAGTTGCAAGGACTCTCGGTACAGCCGGTCCCTTTCGCCGATTTCGGACAGCCGTTGCTCGACCTGCTGGGCGAGTTGGCCGATCATGCCGATTCCGGCGGCCTGCGGACCCCGGCGCCGTTGCCGCGAATGGAGGCCGATCCCAAGCCCTATCTCGAATACTTGCGCACCGACACGGCATTCATCGAGATGCGGGGGCTGCGGTTGAGCGTGGCGGAGGCCCCGCGGTTTCCCATCGACGACCTCTATATTCCGTTGATCGACGAGATGGGAGGCGCGCGGGAGCTAGAGGGAGGGCGCGCCCGCCGGACGCTGGAGGAGTCCCTGGCTGAGCCGCGGCTGGTGATCCTGGGCGATCCCGG